>NZ_JBSFGJ010000050.1:0-35512 GCF_053596515.1 Nonomuraea sp. NPDC001684 | reverse complement strand
CCGCGGCGGACGGGATCAGGCGCAGCCGCTCGTCCCCGGCCAGCGCCGCGGTGACCAGCTCGTGCCGGGCGGCGTACTCGCGGGGCAACTCGGCGCGGGAGGTGCTGAAGGGCACGCTCGTTCCGCTGCGGGTGCCCAGCGCGCACGACGACGCACCCAACGGCGCGGGCGGCGGCATCGTCAAGCTGGGGGCGGTCCGGCAGCTCGCGCTGGCCCCCGGCGACACCGACGCGGTCCGTGACCGCCTCCGGGCCGGGAACGCCCCGGAAGGCGTCTCCGGCGAGGCGTTCGACCTGCTCAGGCGCTTCGAGGAGCAGCCCGTCGCGGCGCTGCGCCCCGACCCCGCGGCGCTGGCGCGGGTGCCGGCCGCCGAGCTGGCGCTGTTCGCCGGGACGCTCGTCGAGCTGCGCGCCGAACGGCTGCGCGAGGCGGAGGGCGCGGGCGCCCGGGAGGCGGCCGGCCGGGCCGCGCAGGCGCTCAACACCGCCGCGGTGGCCCTGCGCGGCCTGGCGGTCAACACCGCGGCGCCGCCCATCGGCATGCTGAACCTGGAACGCATCGAGATGGTGCCGGTCGGGATCCAGCGCGGCGAGCTCGTCTCGACCATCCCGCTCGCGCCCGGCGAGGTGACCGCGGTCACGCACAAGGAGTGGTCGGTCACCTCGAAGGAGTTCACCACCATCGTCACCGACTCGCTGGAGGAGGTCAGCGAGACGGGCGTGACCGACAACACCGACCTGTCGCAGTCGACGGCGTCGCAGAGCCAGCACTCCAACCAGTTCAACATCACCGGGACGGTCCAGGGCGGCATCCCGATCATCTCCGGTTCGAGCACGACCGGGTTCACCGCGCAGGGCTCGGAGTCGGCCTCGGCCGCCGGGAGCATCAAGCACGCCCGCGCCACCACGCAGAAGGCGTCCTCGCGCTCCCGCCGCGAGCACAAGGTGACCATCTCCACCACCACCGTGACGGGGTCGGAGGAGACCTCGACCCGGGTGCTGAGGAACGCCGGCAACGACCCCGTCCGGATCGACTACTTCAGCCTGATGCGCAAGTGGCGGGTCCGGCTCTACCGGTACGGGCTGCGCCTGACGTACGACATCGCGGTCCCCGAGCCGGGGGCGTCGATGCGGCGGGCGTACGCGGAGCTGGAACTGCTGCGCTCGCAGCAGGGCCCCTTCGAGTTCCCGGTCAAGCACGCCGACATCACCACGGAACTGGTCGACCAGGACGGCCACCCGTCGCCGACCGGCGTCCCGAAGTACCAGTGGCTGGCCGACCGGCACGGCGTGACCGTCCGGCCGCACCCCGAGGAGCCGACGCCGCTGACCGTCAGCTCGCACGTCAACACCGACGGCAACTGGTGGTTCCTCGACCTGGAGTTCGACGTGCCCGGCGGCACGCACATCCGGGAGATCATGCTGGACGCCCAGGTCGGCAAGGACGACTCCGACGACAAGATGAACTTCGACGTCATCGGGGCCCGTTCGGAGCCGACGTGGCGCAACCTGTCGGACGCGCTCATCATCCGCGACCACCGGATCATGTCCTTCGACGGCGCCACGCCCTACATGCGCGGCTTCACCGGCCGCCACAAGATCACGTTCTTCTTCCACCACTCCGAGCGGGTGTTCGTCGGGCTCGGCGTGCGGCTCGACCTCACGGACGAGGCCGTCGAGCAGTGGCGCACCGACGTCTGGAACACGCTGTACAACGCCGCCCAGACCAGGTACTTCGCCGAGCAGGAGGACATCGCCGCGCGCATCGCGGCCATCGAGGACAAGCTGGCGAACGTCGACACCCTGACGCTGAGGCGGGAGGAGAGCGACGAGATCATGAAGTGCGTCCTGCGGTTCGTCCTCGGCACCGACTTCGACTTCATGCCCGCCGACGTCCTGGCCGCCTTCCTGGCCGCGCGCGTCGACCTCCAGCACGGCATCGGCTTCGACGGGCCCAGCCTCGGGCTCAGCGCCGAGCAGTGGACGCTGCTGCGCCGGCACGAGGACCTGGTGCGTTTCATCAACCAGGCGATCGAGTGGGAGAACGTGGTGACGTTCCTCTACTCCTACTTCTGGGACGTCCCGCCGAGCTGGCCGTTCATCCGGCAGTTGCGACACCCGGACCCGACCAGGCAGGCGTTCCTGCGGGCCGGCAGCGCGCGGATCGTCCTGACCGTGCGCAAGGGCTGGGAGGAGGAGTGGATGCGCTTCGCCGAGGGAGGCGCGGTCGGCGCGCCGATCCCGGCGCCCTACCTGACGATCGCGCAGGAGATCGCGGCCTACGACGACCGCAACTATCCCGGCATCCCGCCCGCCAACCCCGAACGGGCGGCCGCCCGGCTCCAGGACGCCGCCTTCACCACGTCCTCGTCGGACCTGGCGCCGAGCCCGAACCCGGTGAACATCAAGGTCGGCAACAGCTCGGCGTTCGTCGTCGGGCTGCCGGTCGTGCTGGACGCCGAGGACGACCGCCGCGTCCAGGAGGCCCAGCTCGTCGTCGCCGTCCCGGACGCCACCCACCTCACGGTCGAGCGCCTGAGCTTCGCCCACCGCGGCACGCAGGCTCCCGTGCCGATCCTGCAACCGGGCGAGAAGGGGGCGCTCATCGCCGAGTGGCACGAGTACACGCCGTCGTCCGGCACCGACATCGCGCTCACGTCCAACCTCGCGACGATCTCGTAAGGCGGCGGACGGCCCGATGACGTACTTCTGCTTCCAGAGAAGCCAGAACGACCGGGTCTCCCGGATCTCCCTCACCGTCGGCGAGGAGACCCAGCCGATGATGTGGAAGGGCGAGCAGCCCGACGACAACGTGCACGCCGTGCTCTTCCACCACACCGCCGGCCTGGTGTTCCTGGAGGAGACCCGGGCCTCCTACGGCCCGCAGGGCTCCTACCGGGTGTTCGCGCTGACCGGCAGGACGCCCGGATCGGGCCGGTTCGAGGCCACAGAAGTGCCCCGGACGGGCGCCCTGCGCACGCTCGGCCGGTTCGACCTCGACGTCCGCGACGCCACCGACGACCAGGCCGACCTGGTCTACACCGGCAAGTTCCTGTACTGGCGCAGATCCATGCCCGCCTCACTCCAGGGCTCCGGCACGCTGCTGTACGCGGCCACGTCCGGCCTGGTGGGACACCAGATCGGCGCCATGCAGAACAGCAAGGACCACGGCCCGCTGCCGGAGGGCCTGTACACGTTCCTCACCCACGTCGACCCCCGGCAGAACTCCGTCGAGGCGGCGAACCAGCGGGGCGACAAGGCCGTCTCCAACCCCGGGGAGGGCATCCAGTTCCTCCCCGTGGGCGGCAACGGCCCGGTCTTCCCCGACTGGGGCACCTTCCGCGTCCGGCTCACCCCGATCCAGGGGAACATGTACGGGCGTGGCGGCTTCTACCTGCACAACTCGCACAAGGGGTACAGCCACGGCTGCGTCGAGGTCGGGGTGAACGCCGACGGCCTCGACTTCTTCTCGGGCCTGCTGGCCTACGCCGGCAGCCAGCCGCGCAAGGCCAAGCTCGTGCTGCGCGTCCGGTACTCCTACCCCGAGCAGGGCACCCTGGGCAGAACCCTGCGCTGACCCCTCAGGCCGCGCCGCCGGGTCACCAGCGGCAACGGGCGCGGGCGGCGGAGACCGTCACCTCGTGGGTGTCGTCGGCCGTGACGGGCTGGTTGCCGACCAGGACGGTGAGCCGGCCCGGGGCGGGCACCCGCCAGGTGCCGAGCGGGGCCCAGCGTCCCCGGAAGGCGCGCTGGTCCACGGTCACCGGCGGGCCGAGGTGCGGCGGGTTCGTGTCGTTGTCGTCCAGGTAGTAGAAGGCGAGGCCGGTCGAGCGGGGATCGTCGGGGATGTGCACGTCGATCGTGCAGCGTGCGCCGCCGCGGGTGTCGAAGTACCAGTTGACCGCCTGGTTGAAGTGGGCCGGCTCGTTGCCGACGCGCAGCGCCAGCGCCGCGCCCGCGCAGCCGTCGTCCTTCCACCCGCCCCCGCCGGTGATGGGACGCCAGGCAGGGTCGGCGTAGAACCACTCGGCCGCGCACCGGGGGCCGTGCACGGCCTGCCACCGGACGGGGCCCGTGGGGGCGGGGCCGGGCGGCGGCTGGGTGACCACCACTATCCCGGGATCGTCCGCCACGGTCGCCCGGACGGCCACCGGGCCGCCCGTCGCGGGGTCCGTCGCGGGGCCCGTCGTGGGGCCCGCCGTGGGGCCCGTCGTGGGCGTGGTGAGCCGGGGGAACAGGACGGCGGCCGTCGCGCCCAGGGCCAGCAGGACGGCTCCGGCCGCCAGCGCCCGGCCCGGCCAGGACGTCCGCGCGGGCCGGGTCGTCCCGGTGGGGCCGTCGTCGGCTGGGTCGTCCTTGGCGGGGCCGCCCTCGGCGGGGTTGCCTTCGACAGGGTTGCTCTCGACCGGGTCGCCCTCGGTGGGGCCGGTCTCGGCGATGAGTGCCTGGTACTCCGCGTCCGAGGCCCAGGACAGCGGGCCGGCGGCGCTCTCGGCGAGGGCCGCCGCGCGGTCGGACGTGATCCGCTCCGCCGGGTCGCGCGCGGCGCACGAGCGGATCAGCTCGGCGAGCGCGGGCTCGACGCCGTCCACGTCGATGTCGGCGTTCAGGCTGCTGTAGAGCACCGCCATCGGCTCGCCGCGCCCGAACGGCGGACGGCCGGTGGCGGCGTAGGCGATCGTGCCGGCCAGCGCGAAGACGTCCGCCGCCGCCGTGACCGGCTCCTGACGTACGGCTTCTGGGGCGATGTAGCCGGGGGTGCCGACGATCTCCCCCGACGTCGTGATCGTGCTCTGGCCGGGGGCCCGCGCGATGCCGAAGTCGATCAGCCGCGGGCCCTGCGGCGACAGGATGACGTTGTGCGGCTTGAGGTCGCGGTGCTGCACACCGTGCCGGTGCACGTCGGCCAGGGCGGCGGCCAGCCCGGCGAGCAGCCGCCGGCACAGCTCCGGCGGCAACGGCCCCCGTTCCGCCACCGCCCGCAACAGCGTCGGTCCCCGCACGTACGCCGTCGCCAGCCAGTACGGCGGCGCCGTCACCCGGGCGTCCACCAGCGGCGCCACGTACGGGGTGCGCAGGCCGCGCAGGGTGGCCGCCTCGCGGCGGAAGCGTTCCATGGCCTCGGGGTCGGCCGGGTCGTGCTTGATGACCTTGATGGCCACCAGGCCCAGGCGGCGGCTCCTGGCCAGGTACACCACGCCCATGCCGCCCGCGCCGAGGCGCCCGAGCAGCCGGTGGCCGCCGATCTCGGGTGGGTCCGTCGCCTGTAACGCCTGCACGCTCATCCCCGTCGATCATGACAGACCGAGCGCTCGGGAGGCAGCCCCTACCACGGCCGGATCGGGCCGGACCGAGCGAGCGGGAGCCTGGGGTCAGACCGTGCCGTCCGGCACGGGGAGCAGGCCGCGTTCGGCGAAGACCTTCTTGGCGACGAACGTCGCGTTGAGCGCACGTGGCATGCCGCAGTAGACGGCCGAGTGCAACAGGGACTCCGTGATCTCATCGGGCGTCAGGCCGACATTCAGGGCGGCGTTGATGTGCACGTCGAGCTGGGGTTCGCAGCCGCCGAGCGCGGTGAGCGCGCCCAGGGTCACCAACTGGCGGTCGCGGGGGGCCAGGCCGGGACGGTCGTAGATCTCACCGAAGGCCCAGGCGACCACCTGGTGGGCCAGTTCGGGCGAGATGTCGGCAAGGGCGTCCACAACCCGCTGCCCGGCCTCGCCGTCGACCTTCCGCAGCACCTCCAGGCCATGCTCGTAGCGCTGTTCACGGTCGGATCCTTCAGCAATGTTCGTCATGTCCGAAACGGTAGAACTTCGAGCGCACTCAAACGCAAATCCCCCTCACAGCGACGACGAGACGCGCGCCCCGACTGACGCGACGGCGGGGCAGCGAGGGGCGGGCGCGCAGCGCGATGAGGGGCAGCACGGGAGCGCAGCGCGGGGGCCCAGCCCGCCGGGGCGCAGCGCGGCGCGGAGAGAGCAGCGCGAGAGCGTGGCGCGGAGGACACGGAAGGGGCGGCGCGACGGAGGCGTGGGGTCAGGGTGCAGCACGCTGGGCGTAGCGCGGGAAACGCAGCGCGGGGGCGGCGGCGCGGGGGTGTTTGGGGGTTATGTCTTTGGTTTGGGGGAGTTGTCTGGGGTTTCTTGGGGGTAATGTCTGGCTTATTCGATATTCGTGGGGCTTTGTTCTGGATATCGGTACTAGTCTAGAGATTGCGTGAAAGTTCGTGGTTATTCGGGGTTGATGAATACTACAATTCCCTCGTTCTCGCCCGCGCGTCGCCACCCCAGGCGTTCGTACAGGCGAATGGCGTCGGGGGCGTTCACGGAGGTCAGCAGCCAGCTTCGGTTTTCGCCGCGCAGAAGGTTCAGAATGCGCCCGGCCAGACCCCGGCCGCGGGCGCGCGGAGCGACCGCCAGTTCGTCCACCTGGAGCGCGCCGGCCAGCATCCGGGACACCCCGTCCGGGCCGAGCGCCGCGAGCACCTTGCCGTAGCTGCGGGTGCGCGGCAGCGGGGTCGCGGTCGGCCAGGCCGTCCCGAACCCGCACGGACCCGCGTCATCGACGGCCAGCACCACGCGGAAGCCGGGCCGGGCCGCGTCGGCGGCGAACCGGACGCCGAACTCGGCGACCTCGCCCTCCCCCTCGTTCCACGGCGGCCCGGTGAACACCTCGCGATAGAGGTCGATCAGCTCCGCCCGGCACGCGAGCGCCTGCTCGCCGGTGAGCAGTTCCAGCCGGACGTCGGTACGTTCCGTCACCCTCAACCTCACTGTCTAGTCGTGGTACGACAGTGACGATAGCGGACGTCCGGCCAAACCGGCACCCCCGCGCCCGCGGCGCCGGCCGCCCGGAGCGCATGTTCCCGGCAGGGCCGCATTTTCGGGGCGACAGTGCTAGGGAATGATCGAGTCACAGTAAAGCGACACCACCGCTCCTTGTCGCAATAAAACTGGACAAGTCGGCTGTAAGGGCCTGGTAAATCTGGTCAACCTTTAGGAGCTCATGCCTGTCTTGTCAGAACTCCGAACTCAATGCGCGGGTAAGACTGCTCATGCCGGAGACCGACGGCAGTCGAGAAGTCCCGCGGCGGTTCTGGAAACTTCTGAACGGAAAGCGCGATGAAATCAATGATGAAGAAGCCGGCGGCCGTGCTCGCCACGAGCGCGTGCCTGCTGCTGGGTGGCGGCCAGATGCCGGCCGCCCAGGCCAGCACGGCCGGCACGGCGTCGTATCAGAGCCCAGCCGATGAGAAGCCGGTCCTCCGGGGCGGCTGCGGCTGGCGTCACTGCGGTCCTCGCTGGTGGGGCCCGCGCTGGGGCGGCTGGTGGGGCGGCGGTCACCACCACGACCACGACCATGACCACCACCACCGCGTAGGCCCGCGTGGTCCCCAGGGCCCGCGTGGTCCGGAAGGCCTTCCCGGCCGGTCGGTCCACAAGCCGGACCGCCACGACGACGACGACCACGGCCGCGAGGACCATGGCCACGACGACGACCACAACGAGGACGACGACTGGGGCGAGTGGGGCGAGAACTTCGACGGGTTCTAAATGACCCGCGGCGAAGTTCCCGCTGACACACCAGCACGCTGAACGGCGGGGTTCCCGGCGACATGCGCACACCGGCCGTCCGGACGTAGACCGGCTCCCGGTCCGGCGACCGGCCACGCGCCCATGTCCCGGCGAACCCCGCCCTGCTGCCCCCGCCCCCACCAGCACCGGAAGCCCCTCCGGACGCCCCTGCCCCGCCTCCCCGCCGACCGCGCGCCATACCGCCGGAACGGGAAACCGGACGGTAATGCCTTTTCTCACCGGCTGGGCTATGGTCGGCCTTATGACGGGACCGTGCAGAGCGCCACGAGGCCCCATCGCGCTGTGTTGCGTGGTGGGCCTGGTTCTGCTGTCCCTGCTGGTCGCCGGCCCTTCCTACGCCGACGACCAGACGACCCCGCGCCCCCTGTCCGCCGGCCACGAATGGACCCCGGACAAGAGCGGCGACCGGATGCCCAGCCTGCCGCCCCAGGCGTCCAGCGGCCGTGAGCACCACGTGCTGTCGTTGTGGCCGCCGCTGCGCGGCGCGCGGCACGCCGAGGCCGCCCACCTCGCGCTGCTCCCGGCGCCCGGTTCCGACGCGGCCGCGATCCGCGACCCGCAGCAGGTCGGGCACCGCACCGCGGGCTCGCGCAGCCCGCCGCTGATCTAGCTCCCTCCCTCTTCACGAGTCGCCGCCTCCCGGCCCGCCGAGCGCGCCGCGGGGCCGGTCGTCGCGCCCGGCCTTCGCACGGCCGGGTCCACGCGTTGCCCGGTCGCCCGCGGGTTCCGCGCGTTCCCGTACGGCCGGAGGTCGCCGTCGTGGCGTGCCCGCGTGCGGGACGCGCCCTTTTCTCTCGTCTTTCGCGTACGAGTTCTCCGCGTCAGAGCAAGGAGCCGATCATCGTCATGTCCGACGCCGGATCAGTCCACCAACACTCACCGCGAACATCCGCGGTGCACCGCGCCCACGTGGTGCTCGACCTGGGCACCTCACGCACCCGTTCGCTGTCCCTGGACGGGTTCGCCATCGCCGACCGTCCCTCGGCGGTCGTCGTCCCGTCGCCGGAGAGCGCGGCCGGGATCCCGGTCCGCCCGATCCGCCGGGGCATGGTCGTCGACCCGGGCGCCTGCCTGCGGCTGGTGCATCTCGTGCTGCAGGACGCCTGGCTGGCCGGCGGCCGGCCGCTGGAGCACGTGATGGCCGCGGTGCCGAGGGCCGCGACGGGCAGCGACCGTCAGGCGGTGCGCGCGGCCGTCGCCGAGGCGGCCGGCTGCCAGGTGACGCTGGTCGAGGCGCCGCTGGCCGCCGCCGCGGGCGCCGGTCTGGACGTCGCGGGGCCGGGACCGCACCTGCTGCTGGACGTGGGGGCGGGCATCGTCGAGGCCGTCGTCGTCAGCGGCGGCGCGGTCAGCGACGCGGCGGCGCTCCAGCTCAGCGCCACGACGAGCACGGGCCTGCTGCCGGACGCGCTGGACGGCGTCGTGGAGATGACCGCCGGCCTGCTGCGCCGCCAGCCGGCCCACCTCCGTCCGGCCGTCCGCGACAACGGCCTGACCGTCACCGGCGGGGGCGCGCTCCAGACGCGGCTGCTGGACCGCCTGCACACCGCCCTTCGCGCGCGGATCAACGCCGCGCCGGAGCCGCAGCACGCCACCGTCCGCGGCCTGCTGCGCCTGTGCCTGCGCCCCGCGGCGCCCGTCATCGCCCTCTGAACCCCCGCAATCACAGCGGAAAGGAAACCATCATGACCGACCACCTCAGCACCGTGCAGCTCCAGTCCCTGCGCCAGGACATCGACGAGCAGCTGGAGCGGCGCAGCCGCCACCTGCTGGGCCTGCAGGCCGCGGCCCAGGACGGCAACGGCGCGGACGACACCTGGCAGGAGCTGCTGGCCTCTCTCGCCACCGCCGACCGGGCCATCGCCGAGCTCACCCAGGCCCGCGACCGGCTGACGGCCGGCTCGTACGGCCGCTGCGCGCACTGCGAGGCGGGCATCCCGTTCGAACGGCTCAAGATCCGGCCGCTGGCCCGGTTCTGCATCAACTGCCAGCGCCAGCACGAAGCCGCCTGACCTCCGGGACCGGCCGCCCCTCACGACGTCGGGCGGCCGGTCCACCGCCGGCGGCCGTGTGGACAAAAATATGCAGACCGGTCTATTGTGTGCCGCATGGCGGTCAAGGGGGACGAGACGCGGGCGCGCATCATCGCGGCGGCCCGCGCGCTGGTGGAGGCGCAGGGCAGTCACGGCACCGGCCTCAACGAGGTGCTGGCGGTGGCCGGCGCGCCTCGCGGGTCGCTGTACCACCACTTCCCCGGTGGCAAGGACCAACTGGTGGGCGAGGCGCTCGCCGCCGCCGGGCGCGAGGTCGACGCCATGATCGACGATCTGGCCAGCACGCTGCCGGCCGCCCGGGACCTCGTGCCGGCCGTCCTCGACGCGCTGGCCGACAGGATGGTGGCGGCCGGGTACGCCAAGGGCTGCCCGGTGGCGACCGTGGCCCTGGAGGTCGCCTCCTCCAACGAGCAACTGCGGCGCGTCTGCGCCGGCATCTACGAAGGCTGGCAGCGCAGGCTGGCCGACGCCCTGCGCGCCGACGGGCATGCCGCGGCCGACGTCCTGCACGCAGAGAACCACGACGCGGCCGACGACACGGGCAACGACACAGCCGACGAGCTGGCGGCGACCGTGCTCGCGATGATCGAGGGCGCGCTGGTGCTGGCCCGCGCCAGCCGTTCCCGGCTGCCGGTCGAACGGGTCCGCCGCCAGGTCGTCAGGCTGCTGGCCTGAGCCGGCGGTTTTTCGTGCCCACAAAATATGCAGATCGGTCTAGAGAGGAATTGTCATGGAAGACGCCGTGGTGTTCGGCGCGACCGGCTTCATCGGCAGATGGACGGTCCTGCACCTGCTGGAACAGGGCCGCGCCGTGACGGCCGTCGTCCGCCGCGCGGACGACGGGCTGGGCCGCTGGCTGCGCGAGCGCGGCGTGCCCGGCACGCGGCTCACGGTCGTCGAGGGCGACGTCACCGCCGGGCCCGGCCTGGGGCTGAGCGCGGCCGTCGAAGGGGCGGCGGGCGTGCGGGACGTGTTCAACGCCGCCGGCGTCTACCGCTTCGGCATGGGACGCGAGGAGGCCAGGGCGGTCAACGTCGAAGGCGCGCTGAACGTGCTGAACTGGGCCGCCGCCCGTCCCGCGCTGCGCCGGCTGGTGCACGTGTCGGGCTACCGCGTCGGGCTGGACCCGCGGCCGCGCCATCCGCTCCCCGAGGCCGAGCTGGCAGCCCTGTACCGGGACAAAGGGGCGTACGAGGGCTCCAAGGCCGAGGGGGACGCCGCCGTACGGGTCGCCGCGGCGCGGCTCGGCGTGCCGCTGACCGTGGTGAACCCGAGCAGCGTCATCGGCCATTCGCTGACCGGCGAGGCCGGCCAGTACCTCGGGCTGGCCTCGCTGGTCCGCGACCTGTGGGCGGGGCGGCTGCCCGCACTGCCGGGCGGCGCCCGTACGTTCGTCCCGGTGGTGACGGTGGACCATTTCGCCCGGTTCATGGCCGCCGTGCCCGAGCACGACCCCGAGCCCGGCGGCCTGCACTGGTTGCTCGATCCCGCCACGCCCGACCTGCCCGACCTGATCCGGCTGCTCGCGGACCACCTCGGCGTACCCGCGCCGCGCATTCGCGTGCCGGCGGGCGTGATCCGCCGCCTGCCGTCCGCGCTGACCGGCGCCGAGCCCGAGACGCTGGGCTTCCTGACCGAGGACCGGTACGACACGGGCTCGGCCGACCGGGTCGCCGCGTCCGCGGGGCTCCGGCGGCCACCCGTGGAGGACGCGTTGCGCCGCTGGGCCGACCGGCTGGTCGCCGACCGCTTCGGGGCCGCTCCGGCCGCACGTCCCGGTGGTTTCCACAGCGTGGCGGGGTCGCGTACGTACGTGGCGGGTGAGCGTACGTCGCCGCGGCTGGTCCTGCTGCACGGGCTTCCGCTCGACGGCGACTCCTGGCACGGCGTGCTCGACGATCTCGACAGCACCCCGTCCGCGACCCGCCCCGAAACCGCCGCGGACCGGTTTGCCCCGCTTGCCACCGACTCCCCCGCTCCAGGCCGGTTTCCCGCGCTTGTCGCCGATCTGCCGGGTCTGGGGCGTTCCTCGCCGGCCGGGGGCGCGGCGGCGGACTGGCTGGCCGAGTTGCTGGAGCCCGTGCGCACCCGTCCGGTGATCGTCGCGCACTCGGCCGCCGCCGCCCCGGCGCTCCGGTACGCCGCCGCCCATCCTGGCCGGATCGCCGCCCTGATCCTGCTGTCGCCGTACTTCCTCCAGCGCCGGCCGTCCGCGCTCACCCTGCTGCTCGCGGCCCCTGCCCTCGGCAGGATGGGCCCCGACCGGCTCGCGTCCACCCTCCTCGGCCCGGCGTCCCCGTCCGAGGACGCGCGGCGGGCGGTCACGAGCGCCGCGGCGGGGCTCCGCCGTCCCGGGGTCGCCCGGCGCACCGCCCGCGCACTGCGCGCCGCGCACCGCCCCGCCGAACGCGCCGACCTCCGCAGGCTGCTCGGCGGCCCCGTCCCCGTGCATCTCGTGGCCGGCGAGCTGGACCCGCTGACCGACAGCCCCGTCCCAGTGACGGTCATCCCGGGGGCCGGGCACCACCCGCACCTCACCCACCCGGCCGCCGTCGCGGAGATCGTGCGCCAGGTCCTCCTCCGGCCCGTCGTGGACGATTGCCCTCCGCCGTCCACGCCTGAGACCATGACCGGCCCACTTCCTCACCACCTCAGGGAATCATGAGCTCCGTCACCTACACCGAGCCCGCCGAGCCCCAACCCGAGATCCCGCTCGTCGGCGGCGACGTCACCGAAGGCGTCGTACGCGTCGGCGACACCGTACGCCGCCCCGTCGGGCCCAACTCCCCGCTGGTCCACGCGCTGCTGGGGCACCTGGAGGAGGCCGGGTTCGCGGGCGCGCCGCGGTTCCTCGGCATCGACGCCGCCGGCCGCGAGGTGCTGACCTTCGTGCCCGGTGAGGTCGCCGGCCAGCCGCGGCCCGCGTGGCTGGCCGACGAGGAGCGGCTGGCCTCCGTGGGCCGGCTGATCCGGGCCTACCACGAGGCGGTGGCGGGGTTCGTCCCGCCCGACGGCGTGCGGGCGGACTTCGGGTTCACCGAGCCGCCGGGCATGCCGCCCGCACCGCCGTACCCGACGGAGCTGGTCGGGCACCTGGACTACACGCCGGACAACATCGTGTTCCGCGACGGCGTGGCGGCCGGGCTGATCGACTTCGACATCGCCAGGCCGGCCACCCGGGTCGAGGAGCTGATGAGCGCGATGTTGTACTGGGCGCCGCTGGCCGACCCGGCCGACGCCGACCCGCCCCTGCGCGGGCTGGACGTGCCGCGCCGCTGCCGCCTGCTCGCCGACGCGTACGGGATGTCCGGCGTCGACCGTTCGCGCCTGGTCGAGGTGGCCGTGCTGCGTACCCGGCGGTCGTGGTTCTCGATGCGGCAGATCGCCGAGGAGCAGGGCGGCGGCTGGGCCCGGATGTGGGAGGAGGGCGTCGGCGACCTGATCAAGCGGCGCGAGGCGTGGCTGGAGCGCCACGGCCCGGCGATCGACGCCGCGCTCACCGCCCCCTGACCGCCCCTGCCCCGGAGGCGGCGTCCGCCTACTGCCCGGGTGGCGGCAGGCGCAGGGCGAGCAGCGCGATGTCGTCGGTACGCGGCGACGGCGCCAGCGCGAGCACCTGCTCGCAGAAGTCCTGGAGCGGGCGCCGGGCCAGCGTCGCGGCGTGCCGGCGCAGCCGGGCCAGGCTGTTGTCCAGGTTGACGCCGGGCACCTCGACCAGCCCGTCGGTGTAGAGCAGCAGCGTGCTGCCCGGCGGCAGCGGCGCCAGGGCGTCGTGGCGGGTCACGTCGTCGAGATGCACGCCCAGCAGCAGCGACTGGCCCTCCTCCAGGTAGCGGGCCTGCCCGTGCGCGGTGACCAGCAGCGGCGGCAGGTGGCCGGCGCTGGTCCAGCGCAGGATCCGCGTGTCGGGGTCGCTCTCCGGCTGGGGCGGCTCGATCCTGGCCAGGATGGCCGAGGCCGTGTGGGCGTCGCTGGCCACGGCCATGACCTTGTTGAGCCGGTCGAGGATCAGGCTGGGCGACTCCTTGTGGTCGCAGGCCAGGGCGCGCAGCATGTTGCGGAGCTGGGCCATCTGCCCGGCGGCCTCCAGGTCGTGGCCGGCGACGTCGCCGATGGCCAGCGCGGTGACGCCGTCGGGGAGCACGAACGCGTCGTACCAGTCGCCGCCCACCTGGGAGCCGGCCGGGGCCGCCAGGTAGCGGGCGGCGAGCTGCAGGTGATCGACCTGGGGCAGCGCGGTCAGCAGGTGGCGCTGCATGGTGTCGACGATGTCGCGCTGCTGGCCGAACAGGCAGGCGTTGTCGGCGGCCAGCGCCGCGGTGCGGGCGATGTCGGCCACCAGCTCCACGTCGGCCTCCGTGTACGGCCGCGCCGGGTCGGTGCGCGCCACCGTCAGCGCGCCCAGCACGCGGCGCGGCGTGCGCAGCGGCGCCACGATCGCCGACGAACCGCCCAGCACGTTGAACAGGGAGTCGTGGGCGGCGGCCAGCGGCCCGTCGGGCGGCGCGGCGATCTGCTCGGGCCCCAGCAGCAGGGCCTGCTCCCCGCGCAGCACCCGGACCAGCGCCGACCGCGAGGGGCCCTTCGGCAACGACGGCAGCTCGGCGAACCACGAGGGGTCCACCGGCGTGGTTCCGGCGCAGGCCATGGCCAGGCGGCGCAGCTCGCGCGGCCCGAGGAACATGTCCACCGCCGCCCAGTCGGCCAGGCGCGGCACCAGCAGCCGGCCGAGCCGCGTCATCGCCTCGCGCACGTCCAGCGTCTGGGTGAGGACGGTGCTGATCTCGGTCAGCAGGCGGAACTGCTCGGTCAGCTTCTGGGCGCGGACGAGCTCTTCGGCCTGCCGGCCGGCCGCGTCGAGGCGTTCGACGACGTCGATGAAGACCACGACGACGCCGGCCGGCTCGCCGTCGTGATGGATGGGCGAGGCCAGCCAGGCGACCGGGAGCAGCCGGCCGCCGGCGGTGGCGAAGGTGGCGAACTCGCTGCGTACGGACCGGTCCTGCCGGCACACCGTCACCAGCTCGCAGCCGGAGCGGGGCGGGAGGCTGCCGTCGAGGCGGCGGTGCAGCTTCTGGTGCGCGTCGGCGCCGCGCAGCTCGTCGGCGGGAAAGCCGAGCAGGGCCGTCGCCCCCGGGTTGACCCACGTGATGCGGCCGGCGAGATCGGTGAGGTAGATGCCCATGCCCGTGCCGTCGAAGGCCGCCCGCAGCAGCCACTCCGCCGGCTGGGCGCCGGAGCCGGAGCCGTCCGGCCGGTGTCCGGCGTCGCCCCCATCAGCCATCATCACACTACGTTATCGGATGATTACTGACATGCCGACCTCGTGTACCCCGGAACGTGCCGGGCCGGCGCCGGCCGGGCTAGGACCAGGGGAAGGCGCCGCCGGCCATGGTGCTGCTGAGGCGGCGATCGGCGGCGCCGGGGGTCTCCGAGGGCACCAGCATGCGCAGCCGCAGCCGCGAGCCGAGGCCGGTCCGCTCCAGCGCGACCGAGTCGCACAGCTGCTGGATCACCCACAGGCCGAAGCCGTGGGACGCGGTCGGGTCGACGCCCGCGGTGTCGAGGTGGTCGGCGGTCAGGCGGCCCGCGGTGTCCAGGATCTCCACGCAGACGCCGATCGGGTCCCGGGTCGCGGTGACCAGGCCGGCCGAGCCGCCGTGGTCGAGGACGTTGGTGACGGCCTCGTTCACCGCGAGCACCAGGTCCTCCAGCCGCTCGCCGGACAGTCCGCTGTGGTGGCCGTGGATGCGCACCAGGTCGCGGATGAACGCCAGATCGGCGCTGATGGGACAGCGCAGCTCGAACTCCACAAGCATGATCGTCTCGTCTGTCGGAGGTCGGGAAGGGGTACGCCGGCCCCTTTCAGCTTTCCCGTCGAGCGATCGTCAAACGCGCCGGCCGCTCGCCGTCGAGCTCCCGGGACGGCTCACGGGATGACGGCCTGGGCGAGGGCGATGCCGCACCAGGCCGCTCCCAGGCCGGCCGCGATGCCGGCCACGGCGTTGAGCGCGGCGTAGGTGCGGGCGCCGTTCTGCAGCAGCCGCAGGGTCTCGTAACCGAAGGTGGAGTACGTGGTCAGCGCCCCGCACAGGCCCGTGCCCAGCAGGGCCTGCGCCGCGCCGGTGGCGGGCAGCGCCAGCAGGAAGCCGAGCAGCGCCGAGCCCGTCACGTTCACGGTGAAGGTGCCCCACGGGAACAGGCTGTCGTGCCGGGCCTGGACGGCGCGGTCGATCAGGTAGCGGGCGGGCGCGCCCACGGCGGCCCCCAGCACCACCAGCAGCAACGACGTCACGGACGCCTCCCGCCGCGCGGAGCCCGCGCGGCCCGGTCGGGCACGGTCTCGGCGGGAATGGTTTCCACGGGACCGGTCTCGGCGGGAGTGGCGAACCGGCCGAACAGCCCGCGGCCGAGCACCTGGCCCAGGAAGACCGCGGCCAGCGCCATGACCAGCGTGACCGCCAGGTAGGCGAGCGCCGTGCGCGGCTGCCCCGCGGCCAGCGCCCCGTGGGCGTCGGCGATGGAGGTGGAGAACGTGGTGAACCCGCCCAGCACCCCCACCCCCAGGAACGGCCGGGTCAGCGGGTGAGCCTGCCAGACCTCGGTGATGGCCACCATCAGCAGCCCGATCAGCAGGCAGCCGGTGACGTTGACGGCCAGCGTCGGCCAGGCGAACCCGCCGGGCGGCACCGGGAAGGCGGTCAGGACGGCGTAGCGGGCGAGCGCGCCCAGCACGCCGCCGGCCGCGATGACGGCCAGCGTGGCGACCGGGGCGCGGGCCAGCTCGCCGCGCTGGGCGGGCACGTGGAGGTCGACGTCGGGATCGACCGCGGCCCGCGGATCGACCTGCGCGCCGGCGCCTCCGGCGGCATGCGCGCCACCGACCTCCACCCCTTCGTCGGCGTGCGGGGATCCGGTCTCGGCCCCTTCGGCGGCGGCGGGCGCGCGGCCGGGTTCGGGTTCGGGGGGACGAGCTTGGGTCATGAGGCATCTCCTACCAGCACATGAGCGTGGCACATCTCTGGCAGGGACCGTTGGCGGCGACACCGCGGTTACCCCCGGACGGGCGGGAGGCGGCGGGCCCCACCGCCGCGGCTCCCGGCACGGGAAGCCGCCCCCATCATACCGGCGACCACCCCACACCCCACCGCCGAGAGGTGTCCCCCACAGGCCACCGGCCCCCGGCGTCAACCGCTGAGCGACAACCAGACGCGGTCGGGCAGGACGCGGGCCGCCTCGTCCAGGTCGATGTCCGGCGCGCCCGCCAGCCACCGTCTGCTCACCTCGGCCACCGGCCCGATCAGCAGCATCTCCACCTGCGCCGCCGGCAGCCGCGCCACCGTCCCCTCCGCCATGCGCGCGCCGATCCAGGCGTTCAGCCTGCCCAGCCGGGACGCCTTGGCCGCGGCGATGCGCTCGGCGTACGGGCCGAGGTCCAGCGCGTACGGCGCCGCATGGATGAAGCGGGCCTTGTCCGGGTGCGAAGCGGTGAAGCCGAGGTAGGCCGTCACGGCGCGGCGCACGCCGTCACGGGCGTCGGCGGTCTGCTCGGTGACGGCGACCAGCGTGTCGAGCAGCTCGTCCATGCACCGGCTGTACAGCGCGGCGGCCAGCCCTTCCAGGCTGCCGAAGTGGTGGTAGACGCTGCCCATGCTGACGCCGCTGCGCGTGGTCACCGCCCGGAGGGTGAAGTCGGCGGGGTAGACCTCCAGGGCGGTGTCCAGGAGCCTGCGCACGGTCTCCTCGCTGCGCCGGTGCCGGGTCATCGCACCGCGGCCAGCGCCTCGGCCTCGTCCCAGACGCGCCGGGCCAGGTCGGCGTCCAGCGCCGGGCCCTGCAACGGGACCTGGCGGTCCTGGTCGAAGTACCGGCCGGTGCCGGCGGACCCGGCCAGGGAGACGACGTGCCGCGCGCCTTCCTCGGGCGCGGCCCAGCTGCGCTTGGCGGCCTTGAGCAGCCAGCCGAGCGGGCCGCGGCGGTCGCCGAGCCCGGTGCGGATGACGCCGGGGTGCACGGCGTCGATCGTGATCCCGGCCGTCCGCCAGCGTTCGGCGAACAGGGGCACGGTCAGCAGGTTGCACAGCTTGGTGTCGGCGTACGTGCGCATCGGCGAGAAGGCGGCGCCCACGGCCGTGCGTCCGGGTTCGGCCCGGCCCTTGACGTACAGGCCGGCGGTGACCTGCACCACGCGTCCGAGCCGGTCCTCCAGCAGGTGGTTGAGCAGGAACGGCGCCAGGTGGTTGACCGCGAACGACTCCTCCAGCCCGTCCTCGGTCAGGACGCGGCGGGCGGGCCAGAGGCCGGCGTTGTGGACGAGCACGTCAATGCGCGGGCAGCGGTCCAGCAGGTCACCGGCCAGCCGCCGGACCGACTCGGCCGTGGTGAGGTCGCCCGCCACGGCCTGGACGTCGCCCCCGATCCGCGCGGCGGCCTGCCGGCCCCGATCCGCGTCCCGCGCGACCAGCAGCACCGTGTGCCCGTCGCCGGCCAGCCGTTCGCACACCGCGTACCCGATGCCCCGGTTGCCGCCGGTCACCACCATGATCGACATATCAGAGCATTTTTCTAGAGAAATGATCTAATTTCAAGAAGATGGCCGGTCCGGCTTGACCTGGAGTTCGCTCCAGCCCCCAGACTCCCGTTCCGGGGCCTCGTACAGAACGTGACGAACTGGGGAGACAGCATGAAGTACCGGACGATCGGCACGAACCCGGACACCCGCCGCGAGGTGAGCGCGCTCGCCCTCGGGGCGATGTTGTTCGGCTCGGTGACCGACGAGAAGACGTCGTTCGCCATCCTCGACCGCTACGCCGAGGCCGGCGGGACGTTCATCGACACGTCCGACAACTACGCCTTCTGGGTGGACGGCGGCCAGGGCGGGCAGAGCGAGGAGCTGCTCGGCCGCTGGCGGCGCAGCAGCGGCGCCGGGGACGAGATCGTGATCGCCACCAAGCTGGGTGCGCGGCCGCTCGCGCCGGGCACCAGCTACGTCGACAACGCCGAGGGCCTGTCCGCCAAGATCATCAGGGAGTCGGCCGAGCGCAGCCGCGAACGTCTCGGCGTGGACCGCATCGACCTGCTCTACGCCCACATCGAGGACCGCACGGTGGAGGTGGCCGAGACCGTCGAGGGCTTCGGCGCCCTGGTGGCCGAGGGCACGGTCGGCCTGCTCGGGGCGAGCAACCACGCGATCTGGCGGGTGGAGCGGGCCCGCGCCCTGGCCACCGCCTCGGGGGTGGCCGGGTACGAGGTGCTGCAGTACCAGCACAGCCTGCTGCGCCCGCGCTTCGACGTGCCGGAGTCGATCTTCCAGGACGGCAGCCTCGGCCACGCCGGAGCCGAGCTGCTGAGCTACCTGCGCGCCGAGCCCGCCCTCACCCTGGTCGCCTACTCGCCGCTGCTCGGCGGGGCCTACACCCGGCAGGACAAGCAGGTGCCGCCGGACTACGACCACCCCGGCACCCCGGCCCGCATGGCGGTGCTGCGCGAGGTCGCGAAGGAGTGCGGGGCGAGCCTGAACCAGGTCGTCCTGGCCTGGCAGATCGGCTCGGCGTTCCCGGTGATCCCGCTGGTCGGGGCGTCGTCGGTGGCCCAGCTTGAGGAGAGCCTGGCCGCCGTGGACCTGGAGCTGACCGACGACCAGCGCGCCCGCCTGGACGCCGCCCACTGAAACCCCGCCCGCCCGATGCCGCGGAGGGCTCGGGGCAGCGGCCGGGACGCCGCGCCTGAGCCCGATTCGCCCGGGTAAGGATGGGGCTCATGTTCATCAAAGCGTGTCTGAACGGAAGCCGGGCGGCGGGCGAGCACCCCCGGCTGCCCCTGACGCCCGCCGAGCTGGCCGCCGACGCCGTGGCCGTGCGGCGGGCGGGGGCGGGGGCGGTGCACGTCCATCCGCGGGACGCGGCGGGGCACGAGTCGCTGGCCGCCGCCGACGTCGGGGCGGCGACGTCGGCCGTCAGGGCGGCGACGCCTGGGCTGCCCGTGGGCGTGTCCACCGGCCTGTGGATCACGGGCGGCGACGCCGCGGCCCGCCTGGACGCGGTGACCGCCTGGGCGCAGCTGCCCGCCGGCGCCCGTCCGGACTTCGCCTCGGTGAACCTGTCGGAGCCGGGGTTCGGCGAGCTGGCGCGGACGTTGCTGGCGGCCGGGATCGGGGTCGAGGCGGGGGTGTGGACGCCGGCCGACGCCGCGACGCTGACCGCCTCGGGCCTGGCCGGACGCATGACGCGCATCCTCGTCGAGGTGATCGACGCGCCGTCCGAGGAGGCCGTCCCCCGGGCCGCGGCCATTCTGGACCGCCTGGACGGGTCGCCCGCCCCCCGCCTGCTGCACGGCGAGGGGCCGGCGACGTGGCCGCTCGTGGCGGAGGCCGTACGGCGGGGCCTCGCCACCCGGATCGGCCTGGAGGACACGCTGCTCGACCCGGACGGCGGCCCGGCCGAGGACAACGCCGCCCTCGTCGGCCACGTCCTGGCCATCGCCCGCCCCGGCGGGTAGAGGGCGGCGCGCCGGGCGGTAGGGACAGCCCCCGCATGAGGGCGGGTGGTGCCGTGACTGTGGCGAAGCCGCCGATTCGCCACAGTCGGGACATGGCTTGATCGACGCGACAAGGAGCCCCGATGCCTTCCTCCGCCGCCCGGCGCGCACTCGCCCTGCTCGTGATCGTCCCGCTGGCGCTCGCACCGATGGCTCCGGCGTTCGCCGCCGAGCGGGCGCCGTCGGTGCAGTCGCGGCTGGACACCCTCACCGCCTCCCCCGACGTGCCCGGCGCCGTGGCCTACATCCGCCACCCGGACGGCCGGACCACGACGGTCGTCTCCGGCACCGCGCGGCGCGGCACGAAGCAGCCCATGCCCGGCGCCGACGGCCGGTTCAGGATCGCCAGCGTGAGCAAGTCGATCATCGCGGCCACTGTGCTGAAGCTGGCCGACCAGGGCAAGGTGAACCTGGACGAGCCGGTCGAGACGTACCTGCCGGGGGTCATCCGCGGCAAGGGCATCGACGGACGGGACATCACCGTGAAGATGCTCCTGCAGCAGACCAGCGGCCTGCCGGACTTCACCCCCGTCGCCGACTGGTCGAAGATCGGCAAGCAGGACCTGCTCAAGCTGGCCCTCTCCCTCGAACCGACGCCGCTCGGCCGGTTCGCCTACTCCAACACCAACTACATGGTCCTCGGCCTGGTCGCGCAGGCGGTGACCGGGCGCGACTTCCGCGTGGTCAGCCGCGACCTGGTGCTGAAGCCGCTGGGCATGCGGGACACGTACTGGCCGGCCGAGGGCGAGACCGGCATCCGCGGCCCGCACGCGCACACCTACGGCGTGCACCCGCTGCACCCGAAGGACGGCGTCGTCGACGTGACCCGGCTGCCCGGCCACGCGCTCGGCGCCAGCGGCGGGCTGGTCTCGACGCCGCGCGACCTGAGCGCGTTCTGGCGGGCGCAGTCCGTCAAATCCGGTTCGTACGTCGACGTCGACCGGCCCGGCTGGCCCAAGGGCGCCCGCTACGGCTACGGCGTCATGGAGATCCCGCTGAGCTGCGGCGGCAAGTTGTGGGGGCACGGCGGCGACGTCCCGGGCGTGTCCACCTTCAGCGGCCGCGACCGCGACGGCCGCACGGTCACCGTCTACGCCACGGGCTCGGCCAACGGCGGCAAGGCCCGCGATCTCCTGATCGCCGCCTTCGACACCGCCCTGTGCACCCGCTGACCGGCCCCGCGCGCCGGCTAGGCGGACCGCCGGCTCAGCACTGGATCGGCGACCAGCCGGGCCCACGGTAGCCCGCCCCCTTCGGGAACGTGCCGCCGCCCCCGTCGCGACGTGGGTCAGCGGTTCATGTCGCGGCGCAGGGCCGGGAGCCGGGGCTCGTCGTCGGTCCAGGCGGCCGTCCTGATCGCCTCGTACGAGCGGTCCTGGCCGATCGTCGACTCCAGGGCCAGCGGCAGGCCGGTGGCGGTGTCCACGACGAACCGGTATCGCTCACCCGGCCCGGCCGGCCGGCTGACCGCCTGGCCCTTGCGGCCGAGCGGGTCGGTGGCCTCGCTCTCCGCGCTCGCCCCCGGGAGCGCGGCCAGCATGCGGTACGTCGCCGCCCGCACCTCCGGCGAGGTCGGGAAGTTCATGACGAGCCGCACGCCGGTCTCGAAGAGCTGGGCGTTCATGTCCACCCGCTCCTTGCCGTACCCCTTGGACACGACGCGTTCGAGGGTGTCGCGCAGCCCTTCCGGGGTGGTCGGCAGGGCGTTCAGGGTGGCGGGCGTCATGGGTGTGCCCAGCAGGGTGAGCGTCTTGCCGCTGTCGTCGCGTACGGCGTCGCGCTCGCCGGGGCCGGTCTGCAGCTTCACCGGGGGCGTGCCCCCGCTCAGGGTCCAGGTCCGGGGGGAGCCGGCGGCGCGCCAGGCCGTCTCGTCCTCGGGCGTCGCCGGCTCGGCGCCGAGGTCCTGGCGGATCACCCAGGTGGGGCGGTCGGCCGCCTTGGGGAGCCAGAGCTCGATCGAGCGGGTGGTCTTGAGGGTGTAGTGGCCGCCGGGCGCGCGTTCGTACCGGCCGACGACGCCGTCGCGCCTCCAGTACGCGCCGTCGCCCGCGACGGGGGTGACCGAGCCGGCGGCGGCCAGCAGGATGTCACCGGCCGAGAGCCGGGCGGGCGCCGCGGATGCCGCGGATGCCGCGGGTGTCGAAGGCGTCGAGGGGGCGGTGAGGAAGGTGGCGGCCACGGTGACGGCGGCCGCCCCGGCCAGGCTCGCCCCCACGAGCGGCCAGCGCCGCCGGCCCCTCCCGCCGTCCGGCAGCGCCCGCAGCGCCGGACGCCGCTCCTCCCCGCGGACGCCGGCGTCCATGGGGGAGGCGTAGGCGTCGGCGAGGCGGGCGCGGCCGTCGGCCAGCACCTCGGGGGTGGGGGGCGGGGCCGCGTAAAGGTCGCGGATCAGGGTCAGGTCCTGGTTCAGGTCATCCACGAGAGTCTCCAAGCAGGGGATTGACGCCGCCCAGGGCGGCGCGAAGCTTCCTTCTGATGCGGTTCAGCCGGGAACCGACCGTTCCCGACGGGATGTCGAGGGCCTGGCCGATCTCCTGGTAGCTGAGGTCGGCCAGCGCCAGGAGCAGCAGGACGTCGCGGTCGGCGTCCGGCATCGCCTGCAGGGCCGCCACCAGGTCGTCCTTGACGCCCGCCGCCGCCAGCCGCCCGGCGACCAGGTCCTCGTGCCCGTCCTCGGCCTGTTCGCCGGTGAGCGTCCCTTCCGGCGCCCGTTGCATCGCCTGCAACCGGCGCAGCTCGCTCCGGCGGTGCTGGGCGACGACGTTGGTGGCGATGCCGTACAACCAGCCGCGGACCACGCCACGGCCGGAGTCGAAGCCAGCCCGGCCGTGGAAGGCGGCCAGGAAGATCTCCGCGGTGAGGTCGTCGGCGGCCTGGGTGCCGAGGCGGCCGGCGACGTACCGGTGGATCTCGGGAAAGTAGCGGTCGTAGAGCACCCCGAACCGCTCGGGGAGGCGCAGGGACTCGGCGATCGCCTGCTCGTCCTCGACCGTCATGGTTTGTGTCACACCCCTACTTGGCGGGAGCGCCCGTCCTTCTTCACGCCCTCTCAGCCCGTGAAGAGGGGGCGGGCATTCCGCCAAGAAGACATGTGATCCTCAGAACGACAGCGGTCTCAGTGACCATCGCGCTCCTCGGAGCCGTCCCTTCCGGCCTGCCGGGCCCGCCGGGCGGCCCCGCCCGTACCGTGACGCTGATCACGGGAGACCGGGTGAGCCTCGTCGCCGGCGGCGTGCGCGTCGCGCCGGGCAAGGGCCGTACGGGCGTCGTCTTCAGCACGGAGAAGATCGGCGACCGGCTCCGCGTCGTGCCCGGCGACGCCGTCCCCCTGCTGGCCGCCGGTCGGCTCGACCCCCGCCTGTTCGACGTGACGACCCTGCTGGAGTACGCCCCCGGCGCCCTGCCCCTCATCGTCGCGGGCCCGGACGCCGCCCGCCGGCCGGGCCTGGCCGCCCATGGCATGGCGGTGACCCGCGACCTGCCCGCCGTGAACGGCGCCGCCGTACGGTTCGACGCCGCCGCCGGCTCCTGGCCGGACCTCAGGGCCTCGCTCGCCTCCGGCACGGGAAAGATCTGGCTCGACGGCCGGGCGACCCTGTCGCTGGACGCCAGCGTCAAGCAGATCGGCGCCCCCGCCGCCTGGGAGAGGGGCTACACGGGCGCCGGGGTGAAGGTCGCCGTCCTGGACTCCGGCATCGACGACACCCACCCCGACCTGGCCGGCAAGGTGGCGGCCCGCCGGAACTTCACCGGCACGGACACCGCGGCCGACCTCACCGGGCACGGCACCCATGTGGCCTCGACCATCGCCGGGACCGGCGAGCGTTACCGCGGTGTCGCGCCGGGCGCCACCCTGCTGGACGCCAAGGTGTGCGCCGACCGCTGGTGCGCGGAGTCGGCGATCCTGGCCGGCATGCAGTGGGCCGCCGAGCAGGGGGCCAAGGTGGCCAACCTCAGCCTCGGCTCGCCGGACGCCCCCGGCCTGGACCCGCTGGAGGAGGCCGTCCGGACGCTGACCGAGCGGTACGGCGTGCTGTTCGTCGTGGCCGCCGGGAACTACGGCAAGCCGGGCACCGTCGCCTCGCCCTCCACCGCGGACGCGGCCCTGTCGGTCGGCGCGGTGGACCGTGCCGACCGCCTGGCCGTCTTCTCCAGCGCCGGTCCCCGCGTGGGCGACTCGGCGTTGAAGCCCGACATCACCGCGCCGGGCGTCGCCATCCGCGCCGCGCGTGGCAAGGACTCCCCCGGCGACGGCCCGTACGTCGAGATGTCGGGCACCTCCATGGCGGCCCCGCACGCCGCCGGATCGGCCGCGATCCTGGCCGGCCTGCGCCCGGACTGGACGCCCGAGCAGCTCAAGGCCGCCCTCATGGCCACCGCCCGGCCGCAGCCCGGCACCGGGATCTACGCCCAGGGCGCGGGCCGCCTCGACGTGGGCCGCGCGATCGGCCAGACGGTGACCGCCTCCCCCGCGTCGGTCAGCTTCGGCGTGCTCGCCTGGCCGCACGACGACGACGAGCCGGTCACCAGGAAGCTGGCCTACCGCAACGACGGTCCTGAGCCGGTGACGCTGCGCCTGTCGGCGCGGGCCGGCGCGGACGTGTTCGAGGTGTCGCCCGGCACGCTGACCGTCCCCGCGGGCGGCCGGGCGGAGGCGACCGTCACCGCCGACACCCGGGGCGACGTGGCCGACGGGCCGCTCGGCGGCTACCTGGAGGCCACCGCCGAGGACGGCACGACCGTGAGCACGCCGCTCGCCGTGGTCAAGGAGGTCGAGAGCTACGACCTGACCCTCGACCGGCCGGGCGCCGCGGACGCGCTGACCACCCTCTACCGGACCGACGTCGACCGGAAGGACTGGAACCCGGTCACCGTCCAGCCTGGCGGCAGGGTCACGCTGCGGCTGGCCAAGGGCACCTACGTCGTCGACAGCCGGACCGCCGACGGCGAAGGTCTGACCGTGCTCGTCCATCCCGGCCTGCGCCTGGACCGGGCTCAGTCCCTGCGGCTGGACCCGGCTCAGGCGCGGCCGGTGTCCATCGCGCCGCCCGACCCGGCGGCCAGGCACCTGATGACCGAGGTGACCTACAGCGGGCGCACGCGGGACGGTTCCCCCTACTACCTGGGCGCGGAGGCCACCATGTTCGACGCCGCGCCGGGCATCCGCACCGCGCAGGTCGGGGCCGGCCGGTACGACCTGCTGACCAAGGTCGCCGGCCAGTGGGCGGTGCCGGGCCCGGACGGCGACCTGGCGGGCAGCGCTCAGGCGTACCGGCTGGCGTGGTTCGTCCAGGGCCAGGTGCCGACCGGCTTCAGCCGCCGGGTCGGGCGCGCGGACCTGGCCACGATCCGCAGGGACTACGGCGCGCCGGCGGCCGGCGCGGACGCGAGCGCCGCGAGCGCCGCCTGGCCCGCGGAGGGACGGTTCTTCAGCATCATGTTCGTGACCGACTTCCGGCCCCCCTTCACGCACACCGAGTACGTCAACACCGGCGGCGGTCTCCGCTGGCGGAACATGTACACGGAGACGGGCCCGACCTGGGGAGCCGACCTGATCTCGACCGCCCGCAGGTACGAGGCGGGACACGCCTACGACGAGACCTGGAACCGCGGCGTCTTCGGTCCCGCGCCGGTCACCGAGGAGGGCGCTCCTCCCGTCTCCCGCGCGGGCGACGTGATCTCCGCGTTCCCCTTGCTGTACGCCGACGGGGCCGGTCATCCGGGGATGTCGAGCGTGTCCGGGGCGCGGATCGCCCTCTACCGGGACGGCGAGCTGGTGGCGGAGGAGCCCGCTCCGGGGGCGCGGTTCGGCGTGCCGGCCGGGGAGGCGGCCTACCGGCTGGAGGTGACGGCCGAGCGCGGCCCGGAGCTGCTCTCCACCCGTACGGCGGTCGCCTGGACGTTCCGCTCGGCCGGTGGCCGGGACGGCGCGCTGCCGCTGCCGGTCGTGGTCTTCTCGCCCCCGCTGGACCCGGCGAGCGGCGCGCCCGCCGGCCGGGCGTTCGCGGTGCCGGTGTCCGTGCGCGGGCAGGCGGGGGCGGCGCGGGAGCCGGCCGTGGAGGTCTCCTACGACGACGGCCGCACCTGGCGGGCGGCGAAGGTCGCGGGCGGCGCCGTACGGCTGCGCCATCCGGCCGGGGCGGGCTTCGTCTCCCTGCGCGCCCGCGCCGCCGACACCGGAGGCAACACCGTGGAGCAGACGGTGATCCGCGCCTACCGGATCGGGTGACCCGCCGGCCGGCGAAGGGCGCGGGGCGCGTGGAGCGCTTGGGTGACTCTGGGGAAATTTCCGATTTTGCCGTCATTTCCAACCCCAAACCGCGATGATCTAGGTCGGCCGGATGCCCACGGGGGGCGCACCGGCCGTTGATTGGAGCCCCATTTTGCGGAGAAGACTCCCACTGTTCGCCACCGCCTTCGTGGCGCTGGCGGCGTTGATCCCGGTTCCGGCGGCGAACGCGGCGACGACCGCGACACCCGCCACCACCACTACGAACGCCATCACCTGGGCGCCCTGCGAGGAGGAGCCCAGCGCCGAGTGCGGCAAGCTGACCGTGCCCATCGACTGGGCGCAGCCGAGCGGGCCCTCGATCGACCTCGCGGTCGCGCGGCGCAAGGCCACCGACCCGGCCGCCAGGGTCGGCTCGCTGGTGATCAACCCCGGCGGTCCGGGCGGGTCCGGCGTGGAGGCCGTCTACGGCGCTCCCGGGTCCTACACCGAGGAACTGCAGCAGCGGTTCGACATCGTCGGTTTCGACCCGCGCGGCGTGGGCCGCAGCCACCCGGTCATCTGCTCGGCGTCGGTCTACAACCAGATGCCGCCGACCGTCATGCGCAGCCAGGCCGACTTCGACGCCTGGAACGCCTTCACCAAGAAGCTGCACCCGGACTGCCGGGCCCGTACCGGCCCGCTCTACGACCACGTGGACTCCGTCTCCGTGGCCCGTGACATGGACGCCCTCCGCGCCGCCCTCGGCGAGGAGAAGCTCACCTACTACGGCATCTCGTACGGCACCCTGATCGGCCAGATGTACGCCGAGCTGTTCCCCGGCCGCATCCGGGCGCTCGCCCTCGACAGCACCATGGACCACAGCCTCGGCGTGAAGGGCTTCTTCGCCACCGAGGCCCTGGCCGTCGAGGACGGCTTCGACCAGTTCGTCGGCTGGTGCGAGCAGGACACCAGTTGCGTGCTGAACGGTCGCGACATCCGCGCGATCTGGAAGAGCCTGCTGGACAAGGCCCGCCACGGCGAGCTGGTCTACCCCAGCACCGGTCAGCGGATGACCGAGCTGCAGGTCATCTACAACGCCGCGCTGGGCAACGAGGGACCCGACTGGCGCACGCTGAGCGAAGTGATCAACTGGCTGAACGGCGGCCCGGCCCCCGAGTGGGTGCCGCCGCTGCCCGGCCGGGGCCCGGTGGACGGTGACGTCGCCGAACTGCCGACCCGGATCCTCTGCCAGGACTACAACCTCAAGGTGAACAGCTACGCCGAGTACGCCGACCTCATGCGTACCGCCGGCCTGCTGGCGCCGGACACGAAGTACCACCCGTACCCGACCGACGACCTGCCCATCTGCCTCAACTCGGGCGCCCCCGCCAACCCGCCGCACTCGCTGCGGTACACCGGCCAGGCCCCGCTGCTGCTCGGCAACTCGATCCACGACCCGGCCACGCCGTGGATCTGGGCGGCCAACGCCACCCGTCAGCTCGGCCCGAAGGCCGTGCTGCTCACGTACGAGGGCTGGGGTCACCGCATCTACGGCAAGGACAAGTGCCAGACCGACATCATCGACCAGTACCTCATCGACCTGAAGGTGCCGCCGCAGGGCACCCGCTGCGCGGTGGGCACGCCTGAGGAGACGCTCAAGAAGCAGACGAAGCGGGCGTGGCCGTCCGACTCGCTGCCCTGGGCCGGATAGTCCGCACGGCACGGGTACGGCCCCACCGCGGGCCGTACCCGTCCCCACAAAGGGATATTTGCCCTGGCCAACCCCTCGGTATGGACAATTCAGCGTAAGAAGGTAGCTGACGAGGGGGTGAGCCATGATTGAGGTCAAGAGCATCGACAAGCCCGACGAACGGCGCGACTTTCCCAAGGGCCACCTGGAGATCTGCGAGCTGAGCGGCCTGACCTTCGGGGTCGCCACGTTCGAGCCGGGATGGCGTTGGTCGGAGTCCGTCAGGCCGATCGCCGGCACGTCGTCCTGCCAGGTGCATCACAACGGGTTCGTGGTCTCGGGCCGGATGCGCCTGCGCATGGACGACGGCACCGAGGCCGAGGCGGGGCCGGGCGAGGTCTTCGTCTGCCCGCCCGGACACGACGCCTGGGTGGTCGGGGACGAACAGGTCGTCCTGTACGACTTCGCGGGCGGCGCCGCCGACTACGCCAAGGCGAGGAACGGCTGACGCCGCGCGCGCTCCGGACGGGCGCCGCTAGGCGGGCGCGTGCGTCCGTCTGGGAATGATCTCCTCCAGCGCCTCGGCGACGGTGGCGCGTACGCCGAGACGTCCTTCCAGGCCGGTGATGCGCATCAGTCTGGCCGGTTGCGGGGTCGGCGCGGCGACCATCACCGTCCGTCCCGTGGCGGTGATGCGTTTCCACGCGCCGATCAGCGCGCCGAGTCCGGCCGAATCCATGAAGCCGACGTCGGACAGGTCGATCAAGGTGACGGCGGCCGGCGTGCCGTCGAGATAGCCGGTCGCCCAATCCTCGATGGCGCCGGCGGTGTGCAGGTCAAGGTCCCCGGCCGGATGCAGCACGACCGTTTCTCCTGCGGAGTTGGCCAGGAGCCGGAAAGTGTCCACTTTCACTGCTATCACTTCCCTCCTTGCTCCGCTCTCCCCTGGTCATCGGCCGACAAACCCCGTGACCTGCCCGCCGGACGCAGCGCCGCTGCTCAATGCGGATTTTTTCGCGAAGCAATTAGCGGTGCTCAGCGCGGCCATTCCCGATGCGAATGCGCGGCCATTTCCTCGACGCCGGGCGCATGCCCGTACATAAGTAAAGAAATGCTGGGCAGCGGCAATGAAACGTGATCGCCGACGTTCGAGGAGAGTGAGAACCATGGTCCTGCTCGGCCTGCTGCTCATGGTCGCCGGGTCGGCCGCCGTGGTCGTCCTGTTCACCCAGACGACGACCACCGCCACCGCCGCGCTGACACTGATGGGCGTCACCTTCCGGGTGGGTGACCTGGAGCTGTTCGCCGCGGGAGCCGCCACCGCGGCCGCGTTCATCTTCGGCGCCTTCCTGATCGCCGCCGGGACGGGCCGCAGGCTGGCCCGCCGCCGCGAGCTGCGCCGCCTGCTGGCCGAGCGCACCGACGACCAGCCCGCCACCGACCAGCCCACCACCGACCAGGACGAGCGCCGCACGGCGGACCGGCCCGCCGACCGTCTGGTGGCCACCGGGCGCACCGCCGACCGGCAGCCCGACGCCCCCGCCGCGCGGCACCGGACGCCGGCCGACCGCCTGGTCGCCGGCCGCCGCCGCCCGGCCACCGGCTGACCCCCGGCCCCGGACGGCTGGACTCAGGTCAGGCGGGCAGGGCGTCGGTCGTGGGGACCACCAGGCCGAACAGGTCGCCGATGGTCGTCAGGGCGGCCTCGTGCAGCACGTCGGCGGGCAGCGGCGCGCCGCCGGGGCCGGCCAGTGCGCGGGTGGCGCAGGCGTCGGCGACGACCGTGGGCCGGTAGCCCAGCCGGAAGGCCCCCTGGGCGGTGAAGGTGACGCACATGTGGGTCATGAACCCCGCCAGGACCAGGTCGGGCCCGGCCTCCATGCCCGCCAGGACGTCCTGGAGCTCGGTCTGGTGGAAGGCGTCGGGGAACGTCTTGACCACCACCGGCTCCCCCTCGCGCGGCGCGACCGGCGCGCTGATCGCCCCGATCTCGGCGCGGACGTCGTACGGGCTGCCGGGGCCGCCGTCGTTGACGACGTGCACGACGCGGGCCCCGGCGGCGCGGGCGCGCTCCAGCAGGCGGGCGCCGGCCGCGAGGGCCTGTTCGGCGTCCGGCAGTGCCATGACGCCAGTGCTGTAGGTGTTCTGGTAGTCGATCAGCACGAGGGTCGAGTCGGCCAGCCGGGCGGGCTCGGCCGGCAGGCCGACGACCTGGCGCAGGGTGGGCGAGACGGTGCTGCTCATGGCAGGGGTTTCCTTTCGGGCAGGCTCGCGCCGCCGCCCGGCTCGGACGGCGTACGCGCGGAGAGAGGGGATCAGGCCACCGTGCGGAAACGGCGGCGGTAGGTGCCGGGGCCGGTGCCCAGACGGCGGCGGAAGGCCCGGTGCAGGGTCTCCACCGAGCCGAGCCCGCTGTCGGCGGCCACCCGGGGCAGCGGCAGGTCGGTGGTCTCCAGCAGCCGGCGCGCCACCTCGACGCGCGCCGACTCGACGTACGCGGCCGGGGTGAAGCCGGTCTGCTGCCGGAACACCCGGGTGAACTGACGCTGACTCAGCCCCATCCGCGCCGCCAGCTCGACCGTGGTCAGCTCCTCGGCGAGGTGCTCGGCGATCCACAGGCGCAGGTCGTCGATGTCGCGGCGGCCCGAGGCGGCCCGGGTCAGCGGGACGCTGAACTGGCTCTGGCCGCCCTGACGCTTGAGGTAGACGACCAGTTCGCGGGCCACCGCGAGGGCGGTCTCCTCGCCGTGGTCCTCGGCCACCAGCGCGAGGGTCAGGTCGAGGCAGGCGCTGATGCCCGCGCCCGTCCAGATCCGGCCGCTGGAGCGCAGGAAGATCGGGTCGGGGTCGACGGTGACCCTGGGGTGGTCTGCGGCCAGTTGCCCGGCCGTGGACCAGTGGGTGGTGGCGGTCAGGTCGTCCAGGAGGCCGGCCTCGGCCAGGATGTGCGCGCCGACGCACACCGAGGCCACCCGGCGGGCGCCCGGAGCGGTCCGCCGTACCCAGGCGACCACCTCGGCGTCCGTCAGGGCGCGGGGCCCGTCGGGCGTGACGGTCACCGCGCCGGGCACCACCAGGGTGTCCACCTGGTCGCCGACCTGGTCGAACGTGAGATCGGCGACCAGCCGCACCCCGGCGGACGTGGTGACCTGGCCGCCCTGGGGCCCGGCCAGCCGCACGTCGTACAGGGCGCGACCGGCGACCCGGTTGGCCAGGGCGAACACCTCGGCCGGGCCGGTGACGTCGAGCAGGTCGACGTCCGGGAAGAGCGCGATGACGACGCGGTGGGCAGCGGGCATGCCTCGATTCTCACCGAACTGGCGGAATGTCCGCAACGACAGTTATCTGGCACATCTGGCCATCGAGCAGGCGACGGGGCCGGTCAGCCGGCGTGCAGGCCGGCCGGTTCGCCGAGCCGCAGGGCCAGCAGCGCGACGTCGTCGGTGAAGCGGTCGCCCCGGTGGACGAGCAGCAACTCGCACATCTCCTCCAGGGGCAGGTGGCGCAGCCGGGAGGCGGTGCGGATCAGGCTCTCCATGCCCCGGTCGAGGCCGTGCGCGGGGTCCTCGACGAGCCCGTCGGTGTAGAGCAGCAGCGTGGACCCGGCCGGGATGACCTGCTCGTGGTCGGGCCGGGGCAGGTCGGGGGTGACGCCGAGCGGGTGGCCGCCCTCGGCCCGCAGGTAGCGGGCGGGGCCGTCGACGGGGAGCAGCAGCGGGGGCAGGTGCCCGGCGGTGGCCCACCTCAGCCGCCAGTCGGTGCCGCCGTACTCCTCCAGGCGGGCCAGCAGCACCGTCGCCATCGGGCCGCCGTGCAGGGCGTGCAGGATCTCGTCGAGGCGGCGCAGGATGCGGGACGGCGGCTCGCAGTGCTCGTAGGCGAGCACCCGCAGCATGTTGCTGATCTGGCTCATGACGGTGGCCGAGCGCAGGTCGTGGCCCATCACGTCGCCGACCATCAGGCAGGGCACGCCGTCGGGCAGGACGATCGCGTCGTACCAGTCGCCGCCGATGCGCGGGACGGTGCTGGAGGGCAGGTAGCGGGCGCAGGCCCACAGGCCGTTCAGGTCGGGCAGCGACGGGAGCAGGCTGCGCTGGAACTCCTCGGTGTTGCGGCGGATGCGCTCGTAGAGGCGGGCGTTCTCGATGGCGACGCCGGCCGCGCTGGCCAGCGCCGCGACGATCCGCTCGTCGTCGCCGGTGAACGGCAGGCCCGACCGTTTGTCGGCGAAGTACAGGTTGCCGTACACGGTGCCGCGGACCAGGATCGGCGTGCCCAGCAGGGTGCGCATCACCGGATGGCCGGCAGGATATTCGCGGAAGCTGGGGTGGGCGAGCACGTCGTCCACGCGCAGCGGCCTCGGCTGGGCCATCAGCTCCTGGAGCAGGCCGTGGCTGGTCGGCAGTCGGCCGATGGCCTCGTGCACGTCTTCCGAGACGCCGTAGGTGAACAGGTCGGCGAACTCGCCCTCGTCGTTGAGCACGCCGAGGGCGCCGTACTGGGCGTCCACCAGGTCGGCCGAGACCTCCACGATCGTGCGGAGGGCGGCGTTCAGCTCCAGCTCGGAACTGATCGCGAGGACCGCCTCCAGCAGGCGCGCCATCCGGCCGTGCAGATCCTCGATCTGCGTCAGGCTCGCCTGCAGCCGCCGGAGCTTCTCGGCGCCGAACGGCCCCAGGTCCCCGCCGTACGCGCCGCCCTCCGACCGCTGTCCGCCCACCCCACCCCCCCGAGATGCCCTCGCCCAGGTCATGCCCCCGGTCACCGGCATGACACCTGGTCACGGGCACTGCGGGAGACGGCTCAACGCGCCTCGGCGGGCTGGGCGTCAGCCGCTCACGGTGGTGACGTTCGGTTGCGGGGCGCTGCGGATCTCGGCGTCGGTGAAGCGTTCCGTGACCCAGCCTCCCCGGGAGAACAGGGCGGTCTGGTCGGTGTGGTGGGGGGAGTTCGGGTTGGCGGACAGGGAGTAGGTCAGGACGGTGCGGGTGCGCGGCCCGTCCGGGGTGAGCTCGACGGCCATCATGAAGCTGGAGCCGGTGTTCACGTCGGGGTAGCGCCCGTCCTTGCCGAGCGGGCCGGAGTTGCGGACGCGGTCGAAGCAGCCCTCCCCCTCGGTGCAGCCGGGGATCGGGACCGACGCGTAGTGCTGGGCCTGGCCGGTGGTCAGGGTCAGGGGCAGGCGGTTGTCGCGGAAGAACAGCACGGCGTCGGCCAGGGCGCGCCGCACGCCGGGGTCGTCCCGCCTGAGGCCGCGCGGCGTGGTGAGGGGCTGAGCCGGGTCGAACGGCACCCGCCACCAGCTCTGCGGCGGCTCCCCGGGCTTGACCGGGGCCTGGAGCCCGTCGAAGAACCGCCGCCACAGCACGGCCCCCTCGCCGTCCAGGGTGGCGCGTCCGTCCCAGCGGGTCAGGATCCGGCAGGCGTCCCGTACGTCGACCCGCTCCCCCGAGGAGGCCCGCAGCTCGCGATGCTCCCGGCACAACGCCTTCAGGTCCGGACGCATGAGCTCGAAACCGTGATTGCGCTTGCTCCGCGCGGTGGCCTGGAGCGTCTCCAGGGTGAAGCCGGGTGCGCCGAGCCCGTCGGCGCCCTTGAGCCGCCGGTCGATCATGTCCAGGCTGACCCGGGGCCGCAGCTCCACGTCGGTCCGTACGGCGCCCCAGACCTGGTCGTAGCCGGTCAGCGGCGCGGCCGGGTTCGTCATCCACGGGCTGTTGTTGGAGTTGGCGACGTAGTCGGCGCGGGTCAGGCGGGGCTGGTTGCGGGGGCCGAAGATGCCCGGCACGACCGCGTCGGCGTCCTTGCCCCACAGGCACGCCGAGGTCGAGCCGTCCAGGACGAACGCGTCGATCGACGGGTCGGGCGACGGCTTGGCGCACCGGCGGGCCTGGGCGTCGGTGACGTGCGGGACGACGGAGGCGTCGGCGAAGGACGCCGTCCCCCCGACGTCCGTGGCCAGCGTGTAGACGAACGGCAGGCCCTGGTGGGCGTCCTGGGCGGCGCGCAGCCCGCGCAGGTCGCCGGCCTTGGCCATCGCCAGCCACTCGTCGGCCGCCCGCAGGTTGGCGGCGTTGACGTCGGCCAGCGCGTACGCGTACTCCTCGCCGCGCCCGGCGGCCAGCACCGGGCCGTAGCGGGAGGTGAGCAGGGTGCGCGAGACGAGGGTGCCGTCCTGGAGCGGCACCACGACCTCCTGGCGGCCCATCGGCTCGGGCCGGCCGTCGACCAGGTAGGTGGTGGGGTCGCCCTGCGCCAGTTGGAGCCGGTAGAGGGTGAACCGCTGGGCGTGGGAGACGGTGTGGGTCCAGGCGACGGTCCTGTTGTGGCCGATCTGCACGACGGGGGTGCCGTACAGGCTGCCGCCGGCGACGTCCAGCACGCCGGGGATGGTGAGCTGCACCTGGTAGAAGCGGCGGACGCCGTTCCACGGGAAGTGCGGGTCGGCCAGCAGCATGCCGTGGCCGTCGCGGGTGGCCTCGCGGCCCAGCGCCCAGCCGTTGCTGCCGGGGGCGCGGCGCGGGCCGTCGTCCCCGTCGTCGCCGCCGACGATGGCCTCCTTGAGCGCCGAGCTGCCCGACATGCGGCCGAGGTCTAGGAGGTTGGCCCAGACGTCCTCGGCGGTGATCGGGCCGACCCACGACTTGCCGCGGCAGGTGGGGTCGGGCAGGTTGGCCACGCCGGTGTCGTCGAGGTAGCGGTTGTAGCCGGCCACGTACCCGTCGACCAGCTCGCGCAGCTCGGCGCTCGGCCCGATGGGGGCAGGCCGGGCCAGCAGCCGCCGGACGACGCCGGAGTCGGCGACGCTGCGGTGGTAGAGGTCGCTGGTGAGGTTGGCGACCGGGCGCACCGGGTCGTCGGACCGGGCCTGCGGGCCGAAGTGGCGGGATCGTTCGCCGCGCAACGTCACCACCCACGAGGCCAGCACGCACAGGTTGTCCTGGGCGAAGGCGTACCCGTAGCCGAAGCCGAGGCCGCCGTGGTCCTTGGCGGACACGTGCGGGATGCCGTACTCGGTGCGCCGGATCTCGGCCGACCAGCGGCCCTCGGCGGCCACGGCCGGCGGGGCCGTGAGCAGGCCGGCGACCAGCGCGAGCACGATCGCCGCGCAGGGCTTTCGCAGCTTCATGTGGCTCCTATTCGAAACGCGCGTTGTCGGGCGAGGTCATGCGCCGCAGCAGCGGCAGGACGGTCGAGATCACCAGCAGGGAGGCGACCAGCCCGCCGCCGACGCCGGCGAACCAGGCGGGCCCCGGCATCGCCAGGGAGGCCCCCTTCATGGCGAGGGCGTCGATGAACGGCGCCGCCACCCCGAACCCGGCCCCGGCCGCCACGACACATGCCGACACGCCCGCGCCGGAGGAAACTTCCAGCGCTGAAAGTGCCGATCAGCCTGACCCGGGTCTGGCGGGCGTGCCGGGCGA
>NZ_JBSFGJ010000049.1:0-36387 GCF_053596515.1 Nonomuraea sp. NPDC001684 | reverse complement strand
CACCGAGGCCGACGTGCGTCAGGTGCTGGCGCAGGGCAACGAGCGGGCCCGGGAGCCGGCGTGCTCCAGGCACTCCCAGACGCTGTGCAGCAGGAGCCGGAGCTGCGGGTCGAGCGTCGCGGCCTCCTTCGGCGAGACGTGGAAGAGCAGGCTGTCGAAGCGGTCGATGTGCTCCAGGTAGCCGCCGGGACGCTCGCCCCTGGGGCTCGGGCCCAGGCTGCGGGTGCCGGTGCTGAGGTTGCGCCAGAAGCCGTCCAGGTCGTCGGCGCCGGGGTAGCGTCCGGCCATGCCGATCACGGCGAGCCCGCCCGGCCGCTCCTCGTGCGCCGGTTCCCCGCGCCGGGCGGGCTCGGCGCGGAGGGCCGGTTCCGTCTCCGGGGTGGAGAGCACGGGGGTGGAGAGCACGGGGGCGGAGAGCACGGGAGTGGCGAACACGGGGGTGGCGTCGCCGGTCGCGTACTCGGCGGGGCCGCCCAGGAACGCCTGGAGGAAGCGGTGGCCGTCGTCCAGGTCGAACTGGTCGCGCACCTGGTCGAAGGCGACCTCGCCGATGGGACAGAGCCCGATGCCGCAGGCCGCCTGGCCGGTCATCAGGAGCTGGCCGAGGTAGCCGGCCTCCAGGGTCAGGTAGCGCAGGCTCTGCTCGCCGTACAGGGGCTCGATGCCCTTGGTCTGGCCGATGAGGTAGAGGCTGAAGCCGGCGCGGTCGTACAGGTCGCGGTTGTAGACGAAGTGGGCCGTACGGTCGAGCTGCGGGCGGCCGTTCACGAGCTGGAGCGCGTGCTCGACCGGGTTGTAGTAGTAGATCCCCTCGGCGACGCCGCTGATCGCGCCCTTGGCGACGTGCAGGTACGCCTGCACGGCATAGGTGTCCCCGGCCGACGGGTACAGGTGGCGCGCGCGGTCGCCGAGCCGCCGTTCGCGCAGCAGCCCGAGCAGCCGGCACAACGACCGGTACGGCAGCGAGCCGGGCGCGAAGTCGCGCACGCTGGCCCGCCAGGCGTAGTGCTCCTCGGGCACGTCCAGGCGGTCGAGGCGGATGAGGCTGGCGTCGGGCTCCAGCGGGCGCAGGTTCCATCGGCCCGCCTTGAACGCCTCCCGATCCTCGGGCGAGAAGAAGTCCACCTCCCCCGGCCCGTCCGCCTCGATGTCGGCCCGCACAGGCTGCTCGACGGGCTTCTCGGTGGCGGGCTTCTCCGTGGTGGGCTTCTTCGGCGCGGGCTCGTCGGTGGGGGCGCCGACGACGGCGGCGATGCCGGTGACGGTCGGGTTCTCCAGCAGCAGCGCCACCGGCACCCGCCTGCCGTACCGCTTCCGCAGCGCCTTGGAGACCTGGACCATGGTGAAGGAGGTGACGCCCTGGTCCCACAGGTCCTGGCCGGGATCGACCTCCTCGACCCCGATCAGCTCGGCGAACAGCTCGGCGATCTCCGTCACCGTCCGCCCCGCCACCGCGGGCTCGGGCTCGGGCTCGGGCTCGGGCTCGGGCTCGGGCTCGGGGGCGCGGTCGGTGGGCGGCCACGGGAGCGCGTCCCGGTCCAGCTTGCCGTTGGCGGTGGCCGGGAACGTGCTGACGAACGCCACGTGGTTGGGCACCATGTACGCCGGCAGCGTCCCGGCCGCGTGCGCCCGCAGCTCCCCGACGTCCGGCTCCGCGCCCTCGGCCATCACGTACGCGACCAGCTTCCGCTCCCCCGACCGGTCGTCGCGGGCCAGGACGACGACGTCCCGCACGCCCGGATGCTGCCGCAGCCGGTGCTCGATCTCGCCGAGCTCCACCCGGAACCCGCGGATCTTCACCTGGTTGTCGGCCCGCCCGAGGAACGTGATGTTCCCGTCGGGCAGCAGCGCGGCCCGGTCGCCGGTCAGGTACATGCGCCCGCCCGCGAACGGGTCCGGCACGAACCGCTCGGCGGTCAGCTCGGGCTGGTTGCGGTAGCCGAGGCTCAGGCACCTGCCGCCGATGTACAGGTCGCCCTCCTCACCTTCGGGGCAGGGCCGCCGGTCCTCGTCGAGGATGTAGTAGAGGGCGTCGTCGATCGGCCGCCCGTACGGGATGCTCCGCCACGACGGGTCGACCTCGCCCACCTCGAACCAGTTCGACCAGACGGTGGCCTCGGTGGCCCCGCCCAGGCTGACCACCCGCGCCCGCGGGAAGGTCGCGCGCACGGCGTCCGGCAGCGGCAGCGGCGTGTAGTCGCCGCTGAGGAAGACCAGCCGCAGGTCGCCGGTGCCCTCCCCGCCCTGCCGCTCGGCCAGCAGCGGTGCGAGCTGGTTGAGCGTGGTGGGCGCGGAGTTCCAGAACGTGATCGGCTCGTCGATGAGCACGTCCAGCAGCAGTTCGGGGTCGCGCTGCTGGCCCTCGTCGGCGATGTAGAGCGAGGCGCCCCGGCCGAGCAGGCCGAAGATGTCGAACACCGACAGGTCGAAGCCGAGCGAGGTGACGCAGAGCCCCACGTCGGAGGCGTCGAAGTCGAAGGTGCGGTAGCACCAGTCGAGCAGGTTGAGCAGCGGCCGGTGGCTGACCTCGACGCCCTTGGGCTTGCCGGTGCTGCCCGAGGTGAAGATCACGTATGCGAGGTCGTCCACGGTGCCGGCGAGGGGCGGGTCGCCGCGGTCGTCGCCGTCGGCGTCCAGCTCGACGGCGCGCACGCCCTCGGGCACGGCCCAGCCGGGCGTCTGCGCGCAGGTGAGGACGATCCCGGCGGCGGCGTCGTCCAGCATGACGGCGGCCCGCTCGTCGGGCAGGGACGGCTCCACCGGCAGGTAGGCGCCGCCCGCCTTGTGTATCCCGAGGACGGCGGCCACCATGTCGGGCCCGCGGCACAGGCGCACGGCGACCACCGTCCCCGGCCCCACGTCCAGCTCCTTCAGCCGCCAGGCGACGGCGTTGGCGCGCCGGTTCAGCTCCCCGTACGTCATGGTGCCGCCGGCGTGCCGCAGCGCGACCGCGTCGGGACGGGCGGCGGCCTGCCGCTCGAACAGCCGGTGCGCGGGGCGCAGCCGGTCCTCGAAGGCCGCGAACAGCTCGGCGAGGTCGGGGAACTCCGGCTCCAGCGCGTCCCAGTGGTAGTGCAGCCGGTCGCCCTCCCTGATGACGATGCAGTCGAGCGCGACGTCCGGGGTGTAGGTCATCCAGGGCCCGGCCTCGACGCCGTCCGGCAGGGGATGGTCGGTCAGGTCGAGGGTGCTGGTGTAGACGACGGGGAAGGCGTAGGCGCGGCGGCGGCGCTCCTTCATGACGTGGCCGCGCAGCGTGGCCAGGCCGGTCAGGGCGCCGTTCGCGGCGTCGGCGGCGATCCGGTCGGGGTAGGACTCCGCGTCGGTGACCCAGCTCAGGGCGGTGTGCTCGCCGGGTCGCCGCGGCTCGGACTCGGCAGTCCAGCGCACCACGGACACGCTGAACGGATCGGCGAAGCGCCCGCGCAGCGCGCCGGCCAGGGCGGCGAAGACGGTCTCGTCGGACACCGCGGCGACGCTGCCGCTCAGCCGGACGCGGCGCGCGGGCGTGGTGGCCAGCTCGGGCCCCGGCGGCAGGTCGCGGAACCGCTCGTCCCAGTAGCCCCCTTCGCGCGGACGCTCCAGGGCGGCCGGGGCCTCGGCGGGCGGCCGCGGCTCGGCGGACGGGTCGGCGTACAGCCTGAACAGCTCGCGCAGCACGATGTGGATGCTCCGGCCGTCCAGCACGGCGAGGTCGACGGCCGCGTGCACCGTCTCGCCGCTGACCCGCAGCTCCCAGTGCGGCCAGCGGCCCAGCGGGAACGCCCGCCCGGCCATCTCCGCGGCCGTCTCCCCCGCCGTCTCCCCCGTCTCGGCGCCGGGGATCTCGGGGATGTCCCAGTTCTCCGGCGCGTGCGGCCTGACCCGCAGCGTCCCGTCGTGGGTGACCTCCGAGCGCAGCGCGTCGTGCGCGGCAACCAGGCGCAGCCAGGCCCGTGCGAGCCGGTCCCGGTCCAGGTCGCGGACGTGGAAGCTGTGGTGGACCTGGCAGCCGTCGTAGGGGTGCGAGCCGCCCGCGCGGGCCACGTAGTACGCCTTCTGCAGCTCGTTGAGCGGCCGGATCTCCTCCTCGCCGGTGTCGGCGGCCAGGGCGCGCAGCGCGTTGGTGAAGCGGGCGAACAGGGTCTCCGGCTCGCCGGGCGCGAAGCAGCCGGGCACCAGGTCCCAGCGCACCCGCAGCTCGCCGTCGTGCTCCCACATCTGGTGGTCGAGCGCGACGCCGGAGGTCTGGCTCAGCGCGTACGTCACCGGCGGCACGGCCTCGTCGGGCCGGGCGTCCAGCAGGCTGGTGAAGACGACGGGCAGCGCCGTGCGCTCGCGCAGCTCCCGCATGACGGTCACGCCGGGGACGCCCGCGTGGCCGAGGTCGCGCCACAGCCGCCGGTGCACCTCCTGGACCGCCTCCGGGAGCGGCTCGCCGAGCGTGCTCTCGGCGGCGAACACGGCGGTGCCGGTGAACGGCCCGACCACCTCGTCCACCTCGCGCGGCAGCCAGGCCCGGCCGGTCGTGGTCACGGCCAGGGAGCAGTCCTCGCCCCTGCCGACCGTCTCGGCGAACAGGGTCAGCACCAGGGCGGTCGGCGAGACGTCCAGCTCGGCGGCCCTGGCGCGCAGGGCGCCCCACTGGGCGGCGGTCAGCGAGCCGGTCAGCGCGGAGCGCGGCGACCCGTCGGGCACGCCGGCGGCGGGGCCGGGCGGCAGGTCGGCCAGGCGCTCCCGCCAGTAGTCCAGGTCCTCCTGGTGGCGGGGGCCGCGCCGCTGGGCGTCCAGCGCCAGCAGGCAGTCGCGGACGGACAGCCCGCTCTCCTCCAGCGTGTGGCCGGGGTCGCGGTAGCAGCGCCACCAGTCGCGCAGCAGCACGTCGAGCCCGCGGCCGTCGGTCACGCTCGCGTCGATGCCGAAGTGCACGGTCCCGGGCGTGGTGACCTCGACGGCGAACGGCGGCCAGACGCCGGGCTCGTGACGCCGGTGCGCGAGGCGTTCGCGGGCGCCGGGCTCGTCCACCGGCAGGTCCCAGGAGGGGGCCCGTTCCAGGATCCGCTGGGTGCCGTCCTCGCCCAGCTCCAGGCGCAGGGCGTCGTGGTGGTCGACGACGCGCTGCCAGGCCGCGCGCAGGCGGTCGGGGTCCACGCCGGGCACCTCGAACTCGCGGTAGACCTGGCAGCCGACCGGGTCGGGGGTGGCGTCCTCGTCCGCGCCCATGACGTACGCCTGTTGCAGAGGCGTCAGGGGGAACGGCTCGTGCCGGTCGCCGGGGGCCGGGCTGATCTCCGCCACGGTCACGGGGGTGTCGCGCTCCGCCGTCCCGGCCAGCTCGGCGATCCGCGCGGCCAGCTCGGCCGGCGTCGCGCAGCCGCCCAGCCGCTCGACGGGGAGGTCCAGCGAGAACTCCCGCTGGATCTCGAACCACACCCGTACCGCGGAGATCGAGTCGAGTCCGCTGTCCTTGAGTGAAGCGTCGGGGGTCAGCTCCGCACCGCCGGGCAGCACCTCGGCCAGCAGGCGGATGACCGTCTCCGTCACGCGCTCGTCGTGCTCCATGGGCCTCCTCCCTCACTGCGACGCTAGTGAGGACGACGGGCGCTGCCTGCTCAAGACTGAGCAGGCGGCGCAAGGCGATCGGCCGTAGCTTTCTGACCATGCCTGGTTCCTGGATAGCGGGCGGCGAGCCCCGAGCCGACGCCCGCATCAGACTGTTCTGCTTCGCGCACGCGGGAGGCGGCTCGGCGCTGTTCCGCAAATGGGACGACCACCTGTCGCCGGACGTCGACGTCTGCCCGGTGGTGCTGCCGGGGCGCGAGTCACGCCTGCGCGAGCGGCCCTACAACCGCATGGAGCAGCTCGCAGGGCCGCTGTCGGAGGCCATCGAGCCGTACACCGACCGGCCGTTCGCGCTGTTCGGGCACAGCATGGGGGCCGTGGTGGCCTGGGAGACGGCCCGCCGTTTCCCGCCCGCGGTGCTGTTCGTGTCCGGACGCCGCGCGCCGCACCTGCCGACCCGCCGCCGCCGCTTCACCGACCTGTCGGAGGACGAGCTGCTGAGCGAGCTCGGCAAGCTGAACGGCACGCCGTCGGAGGTGATGGACCAGCGCAGCCTGCTGGAGGTGTTCCTGCCGGGCCTGCGCGCCGACTTCGAGCTGAACGAGACGTACACGCCGCTGCCCGGCCCGCGTCCGGACTGCCCGATCTCGGCGCTGACCGGCGACGCCGACCCGGAGGTCGACCCGGACGAGATCAGCGCCTGGGCCGAGGCCACCGGCGGCGGTTTCACGTTGCGCGTGTTCGGCGGCGACCACTTCTACCTCAAGGGCCCGCGGCCCGAGGTGCTGACGGCGGTCCAGGAGGACCTGAACCGCCATCTGCTCAACGTCTAGCCGTCCTCAGCGTCTAAGCGTCCTTGGACAGGTCGCGCAGCCGGGCTTCGAGCAGCCCGGCTGCGGCCTCCATCAGCCGGTCGGCGATGACGTCCACGTGCCTGGCCCGCCAGTCGGCCAGCTCCGTGCCCGCCACCCACCGGTTGAACGCGCCCATCGCCGGCCCGCAGTGGACCTGGTAGTCCACCTGCCGCCCGGCCTCGCCGCGCAGCGCCAGCCTGATCGTGTGCACGAAGTACCAGCGGAAGATCAGCGCCATCCGGTGCTTGGGGTCGCGCTCGGCGCGGGCCAGCTCGGCCGGCCGGCGCGCGGCCAGGAACGCCCGGGTCTCCTCCCACACCTCCTCGAAGGAGCGGCGGAAGAACTTGTCCTGGATCGTCCGCCTGGTCCGCTCGTCGATCTCCTCCAGCGAGCCGTACTGGCGGTAGAGCTGGTAGAGCTTGTTGGCGCGGGCCGGGAACAGCGTGCCCTTCCTGGCGACCTGCACCTGCGCGCCCATCTCGAACATGTCGCCGGCCGGGGCGTAGGCGGTGTCCTGCACGTCGAGCCCGGCCAGCAGGTCCTTGACGGCGTCGGACGTCCCGGCCTGCGGGGTGCACTGGTTGACGCTGCCGGTGACGATGAAGTCGGCGCCGAGCACGAACGCCGCGGCGGCCGCCTCCGGTGCGCCGATGCCGCCGGACGCGCCGACCCTGATGCGCCGGGCGTAGCCGTGGGCGGCCATCTCCTCGTCGCGCAGCCGCAGGATCGCCGGCATCAGCGCGTACGGCGAGCGCCCGTCGGTGTGCCCGGCCGAGTCGGCCTCGACGCAGACGTCCGCGCTGACCGGCAGCTCGGCGGCGACCTCCGCCTCGGCCGCGCTCAGCGCCCCCTCCCGGACGAGCCGGTCCAGGACGGCCTGCGGGGCGGGCCGCATGAAGGCGGCCGCGACCTCCGGCCTGGAGACCTTGGCCACCACGTGCCGGACGGCGACCGGCCGCCCGGCCGGGTCGCGGTGCGCGCCGCTGTAGCGGTAGCGGACGAGGGGCGCGGTGATGTGCGGGTAGGCGGCGGCCTCGACGTACCGCACGTCGCGGCGGAGCAGCAGGTCCACCGTCTCGCGCTCCAGGCCCTCCTCGTCGAAGCCGTAGAGCAGGTTCACGCCGTAGGGGCCGTCCGGGCCGAGGGCGGACTGGACGGTGTCGAGCGCGTCGGAGATCTGGTCCAGGGTGAGGCCGCCCGCGCCGAGGAAGCCCATCAGCCCGGCCCGGCCCATCCTGATCACGAGCTCGGCCGAGGCGATGCCCTTGAACATCGACCCGGCCAGGTAGGCGTGGCGGACGCGGTAGTCGGCGCGGAACTCGGCCGAGCCGAGCACGATCCCGGCCTCCCGGACGGCGGGCGCCTCGACCGGTTCCCGGACGGGGGGCTTCTCGACCGGCTCCTGGGCGGGGGGCTCGGGCGGGTGGCGGCGGGTGACCGTCCACAGCTTGGTGAGCACGTCGCCGGGGCCGATCTCCTCCAGTTCGGAGACGCCCTGGGCCATCAGGTAGCGCAGCCCGTCCACCCACCGCACCGGGTTGCAGATCTGGCGGCGCAGCAGCTCGGCCGCCTCGCCGGCCCGGTACGGGCGTCCGGTCACGTTGGAGACGACGGGCACCCGCGGCTCCTCGATGCGGACGCCCTCCAGCGCCTCGGCGAAGGCGTCGGCGGCCGGTTCCATGTAGCGCGAGTGCGAGGGCACGCTCACGCTCAGCGGCACCCACTTGCCGGGGCCGCCGCGGCTGAGCGCGTCCAGCTCTTCCTTGGGCCCGGCCAGGACGACCTGTTCCGGGGAGTTGTAGTTGGCGATGTCGACGCCGGTGCCCGCCACCAGCTCCTCCAGCCGTTCACGGTCGGCGCCGAGCACCGCCGCCATGGCGCCGCCGCCCGCCGCGGACATCAGCTCGCCGCGCCGCTTGACCAGGCCGAGCGCGGTCTCGAAGTCGAAGCAGCCGGCCGCGAACAGCGCCGCGTACTCGCCCAGGCTGTGCCCGGCCAGGTAGTCGGGCCGGCCGCCCTCGTCCTGCCGGGCGAGGAAGCTCAGCGCGTTGACCGTGAACAGGGCGGGCTGCACGTAGCGGGTCTCCCGCAGCCGCTTGGGGTCGTCGCACAGCTCGGCGACGGAGTAGCCGAGGATCTCGTCGGCGCGGGCGCACAGGTCGGGGTACCGCTCCAGGACGCCCGCGCCCATGCCCTTGCGCTGCGACCCCTGCCCGGGGAAAACCCACACGACGGACATCAGGCGCGTTCCTCTCTAGCGTTCCCAGGGGAATCTCTTCTCGGTCGCGTAGTCGACGAGCCTGCGGCGCACCTCGGGGCTGGACATGAGCCGGCCGAACTCCTTGACCGCCACCTGCTCGGTCTCGTCCGACAGGATCCACAGCTCGCGGAAGTAGCGCTTCATGTCCGTGACGATCGACCGGTCCAGCTTGGTCAGCCGGTAGGCCAGCCGCCGCACGAGCGCCTCCGGGTCGTCCGACACCTCGTCCACCAGGTGGAAGGCGGCGGCCTCCGCGGCGCTCACCGGCTGGGTGCTCAGCGTCATCGCGTACGCCTTCTGAAAGCCCGTGCGCCGGATCAGGAACGGCAGCACGCAGCACGGCAGCAGCCCCCACAGCGCCTCGGGGAGGCTGAAGGTGCTGCGCTCGCTGGCGAAGACGAAGTCGCTGGCCGCGGCCAGGCCGACGCCGCCGCCGGCCACCCGGCCGTCCACCCGGGCCACCACCGTCACGGGCGTCTCGGTGAAGCGGCGCAGCAGGCCGTAGAACGCCCGGCCGCCGTCGGCGACGTCGCTGCCGGCCGCCTCCTCCAGGTCCATGCCGGTGCAGAAGACGCCGTCGCCGCCCTCCAGCAGCAGGATGCGGCAGCCGGGCGCGCGCTCGGCCTCGTCCAAGGCGGCGCCCAGCTCGTCGATGGCGCGGGCGTCGATCGTGCGGCTGCGCAGCCGGTGCCGCAGGGTCGCCGAGGTCAGCTCCATCTGTACTCCCGGTGGAAGTCCGCGATGCGGTCCAGCACCAGCAGGCCGCGACCGCCGAAGGCGTCCTCGTACAGGTCGCCGTACGGTTTGGGGTCGAGCACCGCGTCCCGCACCCCGAAGGCGCGGTCGGCGCTCAGCTCGGTCAGCGCGTCCAGCTCCGCGACGCCGATCTCGCGCCGCTCGTCCAGCGCCCGGCCGATGCCGCTGCGCCCCTGGGCCGGGATCACGCCGCTGTAGAACTCCGACGCGCAGCCCGACCCGTACGAGAACAGCCCCGCCCGTTTCGGCGCGTCGAACGCGCCGTGGTCGATGAGCGAGCACAGCGCCAGGTAGAGCGCGGCCGAGTAGGTGTTGCCCACCCGCACGCCGTAGGCCAGGGACGGCGCGACCCGCGCCGCGAAGTCGGCCTCGATCTCCCGCGCCCCCATGCCCTTGAGCTTGCGCAGCAACATCCGGTGCGCGCCTTTCACCATCCCGGCGAACGGCGTGTGCAGCGCCAGGTAGTCGAAGGTGTCCACGATGTCGGCCCCGGCCACCCGCCGCCCGTAGGCCGCGAAGCACTCCTCGGCGCAGCGCATGTACGCCAGCAGCGACAGGTCCGGATCGACGGCGTCGGTGTCGTGGCGCGGCCGGGCCGTGTCCATCACCTCGAAGGTGTGGTAGCCGCTGGCGCCGGGGTCGAGCCGCAGCACCCGCGCGTCCGCGCCGACCAGCATCGCCACCGCCCCGGCGCCCTCGGAGGGCTCCCAGTAGGTGGACTTGGCGGTGCCGCTGGCCGCGTCCGTGGCGATGGCCAGCGCCTTCACGCCGGGGATCGGGCTCGCGCCGACGACGGCGGCGGCGCACTGCAGCGCGGCCGTCCCGCCGTAGCAGGCGTGTTTGACCTCGAACGAGCGGCACGCCGGGTTCAGCCCGAGGTGGTGGTGGATGTAGGTGCTGATCGGCTTGCCGAAGTCGAGCCCCGACTCGGTGCCGACGACCAGCAGCTCGATCCGGTCCTTCTCCTCGGGGGTGAGCGCGTCCAGCAGCGGGCGGGCGGCGTTGACCGCGTTGGTGACCGGGTCCTCGCAGGGCAGGTTGACCGAGCGCTGCTCCATCATCAGGTTGCCGAAGCGGTTCACGTCCAGGCCGCGCGCGTCGAACAGCGCGCGGACGTCCGTGTACGCCCTGCCGACGTACGCGTTGATCGCCTCGATCCCGAGAGCCATGGCCTAGGGCACCATCAGGACGTCGTGGATGCTGGTCGGCACGAACAGCCGGTCCCACTGCCCGCCGCCGTGCCGTTCCGGGACCCGTTCCACGTCGTAGACCTCCTTGCGCATGCCCTCGCCGCGGTCCACCTCCTGCACGGCCTGGTAGTCGTCCAGCTCGCGCAGGTGGATGAGGGCGTGCAGGCGGTCCTGCCGGCCCCACGTCTGCTCGTAGATGAAGGCGGTGGCGCGGCCTTCGAGGTTGGCGTTGAGGTAGCGGGACCAGTCGTAGAGGAACTGCCGTCCCTCCTCGCGCAGCTCGTAGCGCGCGTCGGCGGTGCGCAGCACGATCGCCCCGGCGGTCGCCGAGTTGAGCTGTTCCTGCTGCGTGGTCTGGTACGTGGCGGGCGGCACGAAGGTGCCGGGCACGTCGTGCACGTCGTCGGTGAACCCGTGCTGCGGGCACATGACGGTCTCCTGGAGACTGCCGTGCACGAACATCTTCTCCCAGTTGCCGCCGCCCTTCTTGGGCAGCCGGTCCTTGAGCGAGATCTGCTGGAACGCCTCGTCGTGGTCCACCATCTCGATGAGCTTGCTGTACTTCTCGGGGGACTTCATGTGCACGAACCAGTGCAGCCGCTCGCGTACGCCGAAGACCTCCTCGTAGCAGAAGGTCGTGGCGACGCCGGCCTGGGCGCGGTTCATGTAGTCGAGCAGGTCCACGCTGAAGTCGCGGCCCTCGCGGGCCATGCCGTACTCCAGCATCCCCACGCGGTGGATGATCAGGCCCGCGTTGCCCGAGTGCAGCAACTGGTCGGGGGGCAGGGTGGTCTGATACTGCGCCGGCTTCGTCATGCCCCGAATGTCGCCCACGGGGGCGGGAAGCTCCGCTCAATATTGAGCAGGCCCCCGGCGCGCCCGTCGCGGGCGGGCTCAATATTGAGCAGCAGGACGGCGGCCCGATCGGCCTAGCCTCTCCTGTGCCTGACATGCCTCTGGGAGCCCGCGAACTGCTGGTCTTCATGCTGCAGCTGGGCCTGCTCCTCGGTCTCGCCGTCCTGCTCGGCCGGCTGGCCGTGCGCCTGCGCATGCCCGCCATCGTCGGCGAGCTGACCGTGGGCGTGCTGCTCGGCCCGTCGCTGCTGAGCCACCTCGCCCCCGCCCTGAAGTTCACCCAGCTCCACCTGCTGGACGCGGTGGGCCAGGTCGGCGTCCTGCTGCTGGTCGCCATCACCGGCGTCCAGCTCGACTTCGGCCTGGTCCGGCGACGTGGCGCGACGGCCGTCAAGGTGAGCGTCGCCGGTCTGGTCGTGCCGCTGGGGCTCGGCGTGGCCGCCGGTTTCCTGCTGCCCGCCTCCCTGCTCGTCGAGGGCACCAGCGTGACCGTCTTCGCGCTGTTCCTGGGCGTGGCCACGTGCGTCAGCGCCATCCCCGTGATCGCCAAGACGCTGACGGACATGAAGCTGCTGCACCGCGACGTCGGCCAGCTCTGCCTGACCGCGGGGATGGTGGACGACGCGTTCGGCTGGTTCATGCTCTCGGTCGTCTCGGCCATGGCGACCACCGGCGTGCGCACCGGGCAGATCGTGTTGTCGCTGGTCTACCTGGTCGCGCTGGTGCCGTTCGCGCTGTGGGTGGGCCGGCCGCTGGTCCGCTGGACGATGCGGGCGGCCACCCGCTCGGACGAGCCGGGCCCGGCCGTGGCCGCCGCCGTGGTGCTGGTGCTGCTGGCCGCCGCCGGCACGCACGCGCTCGGCCTGGAGGCCATTTTGGGGGCGTTCGTTTGCGGCGCCCTGATCGGGCGGTCCGGCCACGCCGACGCCGCGTGGCTGGCCCCGCTGCGCACGATCGTGCTGAGCGTGCTCGCGCCCCTGTTCTTCGCGACGGCCGGCCTGCGCATGGACCTCACGCTGCTGTCCAGGCCGGACGTGCTGGCGGCGGCCGGGGTCGTGCTGGGAGTGGCGATCGTCGGCAAGTTCCTGGGCGCGTACCTGGGGGCGCTGCTGAGCCGGTTGAGCGCGTGGGAGGCGTTCGCGCTGGGGGCGGGCATGAACGCGCGCGGCGTCATCGAGGTGATCGTGGCGATGGTCGGGCTGCGCATCGGCATCATCGACACGGCGATGTACACGATCGTGATCGTCGTCGCGATCGTCACCTCGCTCATGGCGCCGCCGATCCTGCGCGTCGCGATGAGACGCGTCGAGCTCACCGCCGAGGAACGCCTGCGCCGGGCCGAGCACGAGCAACTGGTCGAGCCCGGCCGCCGCGGCTGACCTAGCGGGGGACGACGATCGCCGTGGCCAGCAGCCCGGGGGCTGCCGTCCAGCGGCCCGCGAACTCCGCCAGCGGCGCGTCCGGCGGCAGCAGCCTGGCGCGGAAGCGGCCGTCGAGGGAGAAGGCGAGTGAGCCGTCGTCGAACCCCAGCCACTCGCCGGTCAGCGGGAACCACGCCTTGTAGACCGACTCCTTGGCGCTGAACAGCAGCCGGTCCCAGCAGGTGCCGGGCCGCAGGTCGCGCAGCTCGCGGACCATCGCGGCCTCCTCGGGCCGGGCCACCATGCGGAAGACGCCTTCGGGGAGCGGTTCGTGCGGTTCGGCGTCGATGCCGATGCTGCGCACGTCGCCGGCGTCGGCCACGGCCGCCGCGCGGAATCCGGCGCAGTGCGTCATGCTGCCCACCGCGCCCGCCGGCCAGCGCGGCGCGCCGCGCCGGCCGGGGACGATGGGCGCGGGCGGGATGCCGAGGGCCGCCAGGGCCTCGCGGGCGCAGTGGCGGACGGTGGCGAACTCGCGCCGGCGTTTGGCGACCGCCTTCCTGACGGCGTGCCGCTCCTCGGGGAAGAGCCGCACGCCGGGCGGGTCGCCGTAGGCGGTGGAGACGGCGACGTTGTCCGGGACGAGCGTCTCGATCATCGAGTGTCCCTCCTCCTGGGCCGGCGGGTGCCCCTCCGTCTACCCAAAGGCCGCCGTCGTCACCGCTCTCCGGCGAGCGGTTCGAGGACGAAGACCGGGATCAGGCGCTCGGTCTTCGTCTGGTAGTCGGCGTAGTCGGGGTAGGCCGCCACCGCCCGCCGCCACCAGGCGTCCTTCTCCTCCCCCGACACCTCGCGCGCCCGGTAGACGCCGGTCGCCGTGCCGTCCTGGAGCTCGACGACGGGCTCGGCGAGCACGCTGGCGTACCACTGCGGGTTGACCGGGGCGCCGCCCAGGGACGCGACGGCCGCGTAGCGCCCCTCGTGCTCGACCCGCATGACCGGCGTCCTGCGTAGTTTGCCGGTCTTCGCGCCCCGGTAGGTCATCAGCACGACGGGCCGGTCCTTGATCGTGACGCCGTCGGTCGTGCCGGTGCGCATGATCTGCTCGACGTGCTCGCGGACCCAGTCCGACGTGCTGGGCTCGTACTCGCCGGTCGGCCCCTGCACGGTCCGCCGCGCCGCCTCCGCCGGGCCGTGCCGCCGGCCGGGCCGATTGTCCACGTTGTCGGTGAGGGTGTTGATCAGGGCGGGCAGCCCGGCCACCGTCTCGGCCGGCAGCCCGGCCACGGTCTCCTCGGCCAGGTCGACCCAGAGCCGCTTGACCTGCTCGGCCAGCGCCCGGCCGCTGTCGGTGAGCTCGACCACGCTGGCCCGCTTGTCGGACGGCGCAGGCGTGCGGCGGATGTGACCGGAGGCCTCCAGCTTGCGGCTCATGAGCGTCACGCTGGGCGGCTCGCACCCCAGCGCCTCGCTGAGCTGCGCCTGGATCCTCGGCCCGGTGCGGGCGAGTTCGAGCAGGAGCGCCTCCTGCCCGGGATGCAGGCCGAGCGGGGCCAGCAGGGCGGCGGCCCTGGCCCGGTGGCGCAGGCTCAGCAGGCGGATCGCCTGGTTGACGGCGTCGGCTTGCGCGAAGTCCATGATCGCTCCTTGACGGAAATTAGTTATCTGCATAATAGTTATCCGCGTAACCAAATCCTACACGGCCGGGGCACGGCCTGCGGGAGCCGGGACCGTCCCCGGCGCGGCGCACGCACGCCGCGCGTCCACGGCGGCGAAGCAGACAAGAACGGAAGAACCCATGACGAGCATCGGCACCGCCGCCCGGCGGGCCACCCCACGAACCATCCCGTCCTGGCTGATCCTGGCGCTGGCCTGCGCCGGCCAGTTCATGGTCATCCTGGACGCCTCCATCGTGAACGTCGCCCTCCCCGCGATCCGCGCGGAGCTCGGCTTCACCCCCACCGGGCTCGCCTGGGTGGTGAACGGCTACCTGCTGGCCTTCGCCGGCTTCATGCTGCTGGGCGGCCGGGCCGCCGACCTGTTCGGCCCCCGCCGGACGCTGGTCGCCGGGCTGCTGCTGTTCTCCGCCGCCAGCCTGGCCGCCGGCCTGGCCACCGCGGCGGAGGTCCTGGTCGCGGCCCGCGTGGCACAGGGCGCCGGGGCCGCCATGATGGCCCCCGCCACGCTGGCCGTGATCAACACGTACTTCACCGAGCCGGGCGCGCGTGCCAGGGCGTTCGGCGCCTGGTCGTCCGCGGGCGGCGTCGGCGGGATGATCGGCGCGGTGGCCGGCGGCGCCATCACCACCGGCCTGTCGTGGCGCTGGGTCTTCCTGATCAACGTGCCGGTCGGCGCGCTGCTGATCGCCGTGGCCCTCGCGGCGCTGGTCACCGTGCAGAGCGCGCGGCGCGAGCCGCTCGACCTGGCCGGCGCGGTCACCGCGACCGCCGGCCTGGCGGCGCTGGTCTACGGGGTCATGCAGAGCGCCGAGCACGCCTGGTCGTCCGGACGGGTGCTCGTGCCCGTGCTCGCCGGCCTGCTGCTGCTCGCCGTCTTCGTCGCGGTCGAGGCGCGCTTCGCCGGAAGGCCCATGCTGCCCCTGCGGCTGCTCCGGATCCGGGGGGTGGCCGTCGGGAACGGCATGCTGCTGCTGTTCGGCGGGATCACCATCGCGATGTGGTACTTCACGTCGCTGTTCCTGCAGAACGTCCTGGGCTTCAGCGCGCTGCTCGCGGGGCTCGGGCAGACGCCCGCGGCGGTCACGTTCATGCTGGTCGCCCGGGCGTCCGCCGCCCTGCTGCCGCGGGCCGGGGCGCGGGCGCCGGTGCTCGGCGGCGGCGCGCTGTTCGTCGCCGGGTTCGGCTGGCTGTCCCTGGCGCAGGCCGGCAGCGGCTACCTCACCGGCGTCCTCGGGCCCACGCTGCTCGTCGCGGCCGGCATCGGGCTGACCTTCCCCACCCTCATGGCCGCGGCGACCGCCGAGGCGCCCGAAGGCGCGGCGGGCGTCGTCGGGGGCCTGGCCAACACCACCAGCCAGGTGGGCTCGTCGATCGGCCTGGCGGTCCTCGCGACGGCCGCGGGCGCCGCGGGCTCGCCTGAAGCCCTCGCCGACGGCTACGGCCTGGTCTTCCTCATCGCGGCCGGGCTCGGCCTGGCCCTCGCGGCGGGCGGCTTCCTGCTGCCGCGCCGCGCCTGACCCACCCCACCCCTTCCACCAAGGAGACCTCCATGTCCCTCGCCTTCGATCCGATCGCCGTGGGCGGCACGAAGCTGGCCAACCGGGTCGTCATGGCCCCGATGACCCGCAGCCGCGCCCGCGACGGGCTGGTGACGAGCCTGACGGCGCAGTACTACGCCCAGCGCGCCTCCGCCGGGCTGATCGTCACGGAGGGCGTCCAGCCGTCGGTGATCGGCCAGGGCTATCCCTTCACGCCGGGCCTGCACAGCGCCGCGCAGGTCGCGGCCTGGCGCGAGGTCACCGGCGCGGTGCACGCGGCGGGCGGCAAGATCTTCGCCCAGCTCCTGCACACCGGCCGGATCGGCCATCCGGTGCTGCTGCCCGAGGGGGCGGTCCCCGTCGCGCCGTCGCCGGTGGCCGCGCGCGGGCAGCTCTTCACCCCCGACGGCGTCAAGGAGTTCGTCACCCCGCGCGAGCTGACGGAGCCCGAGATCGAGCGGACCGTCGCCGACTTCGCGAACGCCGCCCGCAACGCCGTCGAGGCCGGCTTCGACGGCGTGGAGCTGCACGGCGCCAACGGCTACCTGATCCACCAGTTCCTCGCCCCCGGCAGCAACCGGCGCACCGACGGCTGGGGCGGCTCGGCGGCCGGGCACGCCAGGTTCGCCGTGGCGGTCGTCTCCGCCGTGGCCGGCGCGATCGGCGGCGACCGCACCGCGTTGCGGATCTCCCCCGGGATGCCGAACAACGACATGCACGAGCCCGACCCGCGGCCGGTCTACGAGGAGCTGCTGGGCCGGACGGCGGAGCTGGGGCTGGCGTACCTGCACGTCATGGAGGCCGCCGACCGGGAGCTGACGCGTGCCCTGCGGCGGCTCTTCCCCGGCCCGCTCGTCCTGAACCCGCACACCGGCGACCGCCCGACCGGCCCGGAGGACCTCGCGCTGATCGAGGACGGCACCGCGGACCTGATCGCCTTCGGCCGGCTCTTCCTCGCCAACCCCGACCTGCCTCGCCGGCTGGCGACCGGCGCGCCGCTCAACGCCCCGGACCCGGCCACCTTCTACGGCGGCGACGCCGCGGGCTACACCGACTACCCGGCCCTGCCCGCCTGACCGGCCGGTCGCGGGGCGCGGACCCGCCCCCCTTTTTGATCTTCAAGGATGCGGCCGGCCGGAATTTCGGTCGGCCGATAAAGCGGCTCCCTTGCGGAGAAGGCGGTCGGAGGCGGTGTCAAGGAAGGTCCGCGCCCCACGCCCCGGCGGCGATTGGCCCGGACCCGCGCGAACAGGACGCCACCAGCCTCGATGCGCGCTTCCGCCCGCCGGAGTCACCGAAACGTGATCGGCGCTCTTTTCCCACGCATTATTCGCCTCGCGCATGATTCAGTGGAAAACAATTCCTCGGCGAATTCAGGGCGGGCGGATCGCCGGAAATTCGCCGCCGCCCGATCGCTATTCAAATGATTCGGGAAAAGCGCATTGTCCGATCAATTGCGTCCCGGAATTCAGCGGGTGAGGCCGCGGGACCGTCATGGAACGATCCATATGCGAGAGGCCGCCGGAGATGCCAGCATCGTCGGATGACCCGAGAGGTGGAATCCATGAGCGAGCCCGCGATCCGTCCCAACGAGACGACGGTTCCGGTGCTGCCCTGCCCTTCCCCCGAGCAGACCCTGGAGTTCTTCGAGGCGCTCGGGTTCACCGTCACCCACCGGCAGACCCGGCCCTACGTCTATCTGGCGATGCGCTGGAGCGGGTTCGACCTGCATTTCGGCCCCGCGCCGAAGGACTTCGACCCCGCCAGGGACGCGACCGGGGCGTGCCTGGTCCTGGTCGACGCCGTGGCGCCGTACCACGCCGCGCTCGTCGCGGCCATGCGCCGGGCCTACGGCAAGGTGCTGAGCTCGGGCCTGCCGCGCATCACCCGCTACCGGCCCGGCGCGTCCAGGTTCACGCTGATGGACCCGTCCGGGAACTCGATCATGTTCATCCAGCGGGACGAGCCGGCCGAGCTGGAGTACGGCGGCTCCACGAAGCTGACGGGCCTGGCCAAGGCGCTGGACAACGCCCGGATCCTGCGCGAGTTCAAGAACGACGACCTGCAGGCCTACCGGGCGCTCAAGTCGGCCGTGCGCCGGCACGGCCCGCAGGCTCCGGCGGCCGAGCGGGCCATCGCCCTGTGCCACCTCGCCGACCTCTCCTCGGCGCTCGGCGAGCCCGCCGAGCCGTGGCTGGCCGACCTGCGCGGCGTCGAGCTCACCCCTGACGACAGGCGCCGCGTCGAGTCCGAGCTCGGCCACCTCGCCGACCTGCGCGAATGGCTCGGGCCGAGCTGACGGCGGGCAGACCGGCGGCGAACGGCCGGGCCGCGGCGGGCGTCAGGAGGCGGGGGTGTTGTGCATGATCTTGACCATCCGCACCTTGCCGTTGGGCTCCGGGGCGATGCTGTCCACCGTGCGCGCGGTCACCTCGAAGTCCTTGGCGACGGCGGCCACGGCGTCGCGGACCCGCCCGGCCAGGTCGGCGGGGGCCGACGGCGAGGGCACCAGCAGGATCTCCACCGCGCCCGGCCGGTACTGGAGCACCTGCACGCCGCGCACCCCCGCCGTCGGCATCACGGCCGGGTTGGTGAGGAAGTTGGCGTGCACCGTGCGCCCGTCGGCGGCCACGACGCGGTCCTCGGTCCGTCCCTGGATCCGGCGGATGATCGGGGTGTGGAAGGCGCGGCACGGGCAGTCGTCCGGCTCGATGAGCACGCGGTCGCCGAGCCGGTAGCGGATCAGCGGCATCGCCTCGGCGTGCAGCCGGGTCACCAGGACCTCGCCCTCGCCGTCGGCCAGCGACACGCCGCCGTCGTCGTGCAGCACCTCCACCACCACGTCAGCCGAGCGCAGGTGCATCGCGCCCTCGGGGCAGGTGCGGCCGATCGTGTACGCCTCCACCGAGGCGTACACCTCGTGGCCGCGCGCCCCGAAGTAGTTCAGCACGTGCTCGCGGGCCTCGGGGGTGAGCGTCTCGCCGGCGAAGATGACGGTGTGCACGCGACGGTAGGCGATCTTCCTGCGGCGCAGCTCGTCCACGAGGGTGACGATGCAGCCGGGGAAGCCCCACAGGAACGTCGGCCGTCCGCGCAGGAACGCCTCGACCTGCTCGTCCAGGCTGCGGCTGGTGTTGACGTGGACCGTACGGGCCAGGCCGAGCCGCTGCAGCCGGTGCGGCCGGAACTCGCCCACCCGGAAGTAGCCGATCCGGTCCCAGGGACGCAGGCCCGAGGCCAGCAGGTCCTGGAGGTAGGTGGCGCGCAGGTAGCCGAGGTCGCCCTCGGAGTAGAAGGGGCGGATGGGCACGCCGGAGGAGCCGCTGGTGGGCGCCTCGCGGGTGTTGTCGGGGGTGAACCCGGCGGCCATCAGCTCGGCGGGCGGCAGGTCCCGCAGCGTCGTCCGGTTCAGCATCGGCAGGGCGGCCAGGTCGGCGGCGGTGGACAGCGCCGCCACGGCGTCGGCCGGGAACACGCGGCGGTAGTACGGCACGTTGGCGTGCGCGTGACGGACGAGCCCCGTCAGCAGCCGGTCCTGCACGACCTGGAGCCGCGCCGGGTCCATCCGGTCCCGCGACCGCGCCAGGTACAGGTTCCGCACCACCGGCACCACCGGGATCGTGCTGGGCAAGCCCTTCATGAGGTCTCCTTCTTCAGCGTGGCCAGCATGACGCCGCCCTTGACCACCTCGCCCGCGCAGTACGCCAGCAGCGCGCCGAACGCCGTCGCGGCGGGCACCAGGAACCAACCGGCTGCGGCGACCACCGCGAACTGCAGGCACGCGGCCACCGCGGCCAGCCGCCGTCCCCGGTCGTCGGTGTTCTCCACCAGCAGGAACGCGGGCAGCACGGCCACCGTCAGGGCCGCCTCGGCCAGCAGCGCCGCGCCGGTCGCCACCATGCCCCGCTGGCCGCCCGCCAGCACCACCCCGAGCACGACCACCGCCAGGGCGCCGGCCGGCACGGCGGGCGCGAGGATGCGCCGCGCCATCCGGCGGGCGCCGGCCTCGCCCGTGCCCTCGATCCAGACCGCCACCCGCGGCTGGAGGATGCGCAGCAGGTACGACACGCCCATCACGACCACCGACAGCGCCACCGACCACACGTAGAAGACGCTGGTCTGCTGCGCGTCGCCCAGGTGCGCGAAGTACGCGAAGGTCACCGAGGTGGCCGCGACCGCGGTCACCTCGCCGACGCTGAGCAGCGCCGCCGCGCGCACGGCCGGCCGGTAGGCGCCCTTGTCCGCCTTGCCGGAGCGCCCGCGGATCAGCCCGGCCGCCAGCACGGCGTTCAGCACCGCCAGCACGCCGACGTGCAGGGCCAGCAGCGCGTTGGCCCGCATCCCGGTCAGGGCCACCAGCCCCACGCCGGACGCCTGCGCGACGGCGAGCGTCAGGTAGGCGAACACGTCGGCCCGCGCCCGCCCGCGCAGCCGGTTCAGCGCCGCCATGACCGCGCAGCAGCCCAGCCCGCAGGCGTAGGCGGCGGCGGCCGCGTACCGGGCGGGCGCGCCGCCGGGGTCGGCCGCCGCCAGGGCCAGCCAGACGGGCACGGCCAGCGCGAACGGCGTGGCCGCCAGCAGCATGAACAGCGGCCGCAACGTCTGCCCGCCGCGCCGCGGCACCAGCGCCAGCGCCGCCTTCTCGATGCCGCTGGACGTCAGCGCCAGCAGCCAGCCGGACACGCCGTTGGCGGTGGCGTACAGGGCGAACTCGTCGGCGCCCCAGAGGCCGAGCAGCACCAGGTTGGCGGTCCACAGGGCGGCGCGGAACGCGCCGCGCCCGGCGAACAGGGCCGCCGTCACCGCCACGAGGCGTGGCGGCGGCCTGCGGCGCAGGCTCACGGTCACGGGCCGGCCTGTGCCGACTCGACGAACCTGCCCTTGCCGCCGGGGGTGAGCGTGACCCGTTCGGCCTGCTCGAAGCGCACCTCGACCGGGCCGCCCACCTGCTTGGCCAGACCGTCCCGGTAGGCCGCGGCCACCTCGTCGAAGTCCCGGCCCGCCTCGGGGACCAGGTGGACGGTGACGTTGCCGTCGGCGTCCTGGCGGACCATGCTCTCGGCCACGCCCGGCGTCCACATGGCCAGCGACAGGAACGTGGCCGTGTAGACGCGGTGGCCGCCGGGGAAGGTGATGTAGTCGTCGGACCGGCCGCCGGTCACCCGCATGCGCATGAACCGGTTGCCGCAGCCGCACTCCCCCGGCACGATCATGCCGCGGTCGCCCAGGCGGTAGCGGATCAGCGGCATCGCCCGTTCCCTGAAGTGGGTCACCACGACCGCGCCGTCCTGGCCGTCGGGCACCGGCATGCCGTCGTCGTCCACGATCTCCAGGCGGACGCGGTCCTCGTCCACGTGCATCGCGCCCCGGTCGCACTGGGTGGAGACGGTCAGCACCTCGTAGGCCGAGTACTCGTCGTACACCGGCACGCCGAAGCCGTTCTGCAGCAGCTCGCGCACCTCGTCGGTGAGCAGTTCGGAGTCGGTCATGACCATGCGCAGCGTGCGCCGCAGCCGGGCCACGTCGGCGGGCGAGGCGGCGCGCAGCAGCCCGCGCAGCACCACCGGGTAGCCCATGATCAGGTGCGGGCGCACCTTCAGCACGTCGGCCAGGATCTTCGCGTCGCCCTGCCCGGCGCCGATGACCGTGCGCGGGAACAGGCCGAGCCGCTGGAACCAGCGCAGCGGGCGGGGGAACGGCTTGATGTGCGCGATCCGCCACCACGGCCGGTAGCCCGACAGCAGGAAGCGGCGGAAGATGGTCGCGCCGTGGTAGCCGTAGGCGGCCACGTCGTGCCGCACCTCCAGGACGCGGCCCGTGGTCCCGCTCGTACGGTCCAGCCGGTAGTCCTTGGCGCTCAGGCCGGGCGTGTGGAAGCGGGACAGGTCGCCGTCCAGCACGGTGGCCTTGTCCAGGATCGGCAGCTTCGCCAGGTCGGCCAGGCTGTGCAGGGGCACGTCGTAGCGCGGGTCGGCGTAGTGCGGCACGTGCGCGCGGGCGAAGGCCAGCAGGTCCCGCAGGCCGTCGAGGGTGAGCCGGTCGGTCTCGGCGCGCGGGCGGCGGATGGCGCGGAAGGCGTCCACGACGTGCCGCACCTCCCGCACGGCGACGCCCAGTCCATGGCTCACAGGCCGTCCCCGATCTCGAAGCGGAGCAGCCCGGTGGCCTCGGCCAGCACGCCGGCCAGGGCGTCCCGGCCGGAGGCGGCGGCGGTCAGGTAGCCGAGCTTGGCGCCCGCCCGCGTGTAGCGCTCCACGTGGTCGCCGGGGGCGGCGGCCAGCACCAGGTCGACGACGCCGGGCAGCGCCCTGACCTGCTCCTCGCCGTCCACCCGGACCAGCTTCCCGTCGCGTTCCGCGTTGAGCACGCGGACCGCGCCGTACCGGGTCGCCGCCGGGGTCAGGGACGGCGTCTCGCCCATGGCCGACAACACGTACTGCTCGACCACGTCCACGCCGTGCACCAGGCCCAGCAGCTCGGCCAGGCCGTTGCCGCCCAGGCGGGCGCCCATCTCGACGAGCACGACCTCGCCCGTCCCGGTGACCAGCACGTCGGCGCTGAGCGGCCCTTCGCGCAGCCCGGTCTCGGCGCAGACGGCGTCGAGCATCGGGCGCACGGCGTCGGTGACGTGGTCCGGGCCCGGCATGGTGTGCTGGACGGTGATGAACAGCGGCGGCGGGGTCAGCTCCCGTTCGGCCAGGCCGATCAGCGCCACCTTGCCGCCGATCACGAACGCCTCGGCCGTGTAGTGGGCGCCCTCCAGGAACTCCTCGGCCACGACGCGGCCGGACAGCGACCACTCCCTGGCCAGCCCCACGGCCTCGGGCAGCTCGTCCGGCGCGCGGCACAGCGACACGCCGCGGCTGCCGGAGGAGTCCACCGGCTTGACCATGAGCGGGAAGCCCAGCTCAGGGGCGTCGCGCAGCACCTCCTCCGCGGCGCCGCTCACGTGGCGGGGGCCGGGCAGGCCGAGCCGGGCGCACATCGCGCGGAACCAGCCCTTGTCCACCGAGCCGCGCACCGCGCCCTCCGACAGCCCGCACGGCAGGCCGAGCCGGGCGGCCAGGGCGAGCTGCGAGGGCAGGTTGACGTCACTGGCCGGGGAGACCACGCCGGCCAGGTCGTCGCGCTCGGCCAGGGCCCGCGCGACCCGCGGCACGTCGCGGGTGCTGAGGTCGAGGAACTCGTCGGCGTGCGCGACGCCGGGGGCGTCGGCCCGCATGTCCACGCAGATCGTGCGCACGCCGAGGCGGGCCGCGGCGCGGATGGTGCTGATGGCGCCGTCCGCGCCGCCGAGGACCGCGATGGTGCGGCCGGCGCCGGTCACGTGAGCCTCCCGGCGAGCAGGTCAGCGGAATCGACCGGCACGTTGGCCTCCCGTACGAGGAACAGCGGCGGACGGGCCTGACCGCGAGAGATGTGCAGAAGCGTGCGGGCCATCATGCTCAGCCCGAACAGGGCGGCGGCCAGCGCCAGCCCGAACAGCAGCGCGCTGCCGGTGATCCCGGCCAGCAGCGCCACGGGCAGGCCGATCAGGCCCGCCCACACCGCGGCCGAGATGGGCCGCGACGAGAAGCCGAAGAACAGGTCCAGCGAGTGCCTGGCCAGCCCGCGCACGGTCACCTTGGACGAGCCGTGCACCCGCGGCCGGTGCGCGGTCGGCACGGTCGTCCAGGCGCGCGTCAGGCGCGGCAGCGTGGCCAGGAAGTACGGCGTGCCGAGCCGCAGGTCCACGATCCGGCGCGCAATCTCCGTGCGGACCAGGCGGAACGTCGTGGCGCGCGGCGGGATCTCGATGCCCAGCAGCCGCCGCGCCAGCCAGTCGTGCACGATCGACGCGGTCCGCCGCGGCCAGGGATCCTTGCGGTCCACCCGGATGCCGAACACCGCGTCGTACCCGTCGGCCGCCCGCTCGATCAGCCGCTTGGCCTCGGTGGGCGGGAACTGCAGGTCGGCGTCCAGGTGCAGCACCCAAGGGTTCCGGGCGTACCGATAACCGGCCGAGAAGGCGGCCTCCACGCCGAAATTCTTGGACAACGATATGAACGACACACGATTGTCACTCTCGGCGATCGTGCGAATGCGCGCGAGCGTGTCGTCCGTACTGCCGTCGTCGACGAAGAGAATTTCGAGTTCGCCCTGGTCACCCAGCGCGTCTGCGATTTCGCGATAGGTGTCAGGGATGTTGTCGGCCTCGTTCAGGCACGGAACGACCACGGTGAGTGCCAGGCCGTCCGGCGGAACCGGAAGCGGATGCTCATTCATGGAACGGTCTTCACCACGTGTATCAACCCCGGTTCACCCTGTGACAGGGCCCGGGCATTCCCACCCGGCTCGACCCCGGTTGCGGAATATATCCATACGCGTCAGACAAAAGATAGGTATTGATTTCTTTCCGGACGGTTTGTTAGGAAGATCTCCGACGCGGGGCCGCTGGGTCATGCGCATTGTCAGGGGGCATTCATGTATGTGCTCGGCATCAGCCAGGTCCACGACTCGGCGGCGGCCCTGGTGGCCGACGGGAAGATCGTGGCCTTCGCCGAGGAGGAGCGGTTCACCAGGGTCAAGCACGACGGCCGGTTTCCCGCGCAGGCCGTGCGCTACTGCCTGGAGGAGGCCGGCATCACGCTGGCCGACGTCGACCACGTCGCCTACTACTGGCAGGCGCCCCGCGAGACGTTGCACGCGCTCGGCCACTTCGCCCGGCACCTGCCCCACACGCTGGCCGTCTTCCGCAACGACGCCGGCGACTACGGCGACAAGGCCAGCGGCCTGCTGGAGACGCTGTCCGACCAGAAGGGCCAGGCCCACCCGGACGACTACAACGTGGGCGGCGCGCTGCTGCTGCACCTGCGGCGCGGGTTCACGCTGGAGAAGATCCTGCGCGAGTCGCAGAACTTCCGGGGCCGGACGAAGTTCAAGGTCCACCTGATGGACCACCACCGCGCCCACGCCGCCAGCGCGTTCTTCATCTCGCCGTACCAGGAGTCGGCGATCATCACCTGGGACGGCATCGGCAGCGACGGCACCTCCACCTACCTCGGGCTGGGCAAGGGCGGCCGGATCCACGACATCCGCCGGGTCAAGTTCCCGCACTCGCTGGGCGCCATGTACGCCGGCGTCACCGGCTACCTCGGCTTCAACCCCACCCGGGACGAGGGCAAGGTCATGGGCCTGGCCGCGTACGGCACCGACCGCTACGTGGACGACTTCGCCGACCTGGTCCGCCTCGGCCCCGACGGCCACTTCGAGCTGGACCTGAGCTGGTTCCGGCACCACGCCACCGGCAAGCACCAGATGTCGGCCAAGTTCCTGGAGCGCTTCGGCCCGGCCAGGCCGCGCGAGCGCGCCATCCCCAACCAGCACTACGCCGACGTCGCGTACGCGCTGCAGGCCACGCTGGAGCGCACCGGCCTGCACGTGGCGCGCTGGCTGCAGGCCAAGACCGGGCAGACCCGCCTGGTCACCGCCGGCGGCGTCGCGCTGAACAGCGTCATGAACGGCCGCATCCTGCTGGAGACGCCGTTCGAGGACTTCTTCGCCCAGCCCGCCGCCGCCGACGACGGCTCGGCGCTGGGTGCGGCGCTGCTGCTGGGCGTGGAGAAGTACGGCATGCGCCGCCCGCGCGACGAGGAGTACATCTTCCTCGGCCCGCAGTTCGGCGAGGAGGAGATGGAGCGGGCGCTCCAGGACGCCGGCCTCGACTACCGGCGCACCGACGACATCAACGACACGACGGCGCAGGCGCTGGCCGACGGCAAGATCGTCGGCTGGTTCCAGGGCCGCATGGAGTGCGGGCCGCGCGCGCTCGGCAACCGCTCGATCCTGGCCGACCCGCGCCGCGCCGACGCCAAGGACCGGCTCAACGAGAAGGTCAAGCACCGCGAGCCGTTCCGCCCCTTCGCGCCCTCCTGCCTGGCCGAGCACGCCGGCGAGTACTTCGCCAGCGGCTACCCCTCGCCCGTCATGCTGCTCGTGTTCGACGTGCTGGAGCACCAGCGGGACAAGGTGCCGGCGATCACGCACGAGGACGGCACCGCCCGCGTCCAGACGGTCTCGGCGGCCGACAACCCGCGCTACCACGCGATGATCTCCCGCTTCGCGGAGCTGACCGGCGTGCCCATGGTGGTCAACACCTCGTTCAACGACAACGAGGAGCCCATCGTGTGCACCCCCGAGGACGCCGTGCGCTGCTACCTCAAGACCGACATGGACGCCCTGGCCCTGGGACCGTTCTTCACCGAGAAGGTCGTTCATTGAGGCGTTGGTTGTGGCTGGCGCCCGCCGTTCTGGGCGCCGGGGCGGCCACCCTGATCATGGTGATCCTGCCGCCCGACCGTACTCTGGACAACCCGCTCGAAGCGCTGTGGAAGGTCAGCCCGCTGGTGTTCGCGGTGCTGGCCGTGGCCGGGTTCCCCCGGCGTCCGGGGCTGGGCATGGCGCTGATGTGCGCGCTGGTCGTCGGCTACATGGGCGTGCTCGACACGGTCAACGTGCTGCACATCTTCTCCTACGCCGAGTCCGCCGACCAGAAGGCCGCCTTCCCCGAGCTCTACCAGTTCATGCTCTTCATGAACTCCTTCACCGTGCTGGCCGTGCTGTTCGCCTACCGGCTGGGCGGGGCGCGCTCCGACCGCGTGCTGAAGGTCGGGCTCGCCAGTGTCCTGGTGGTGATCTCCGGGCTGAACGACCTGTCGATGTGGCTGCTCGGCGACTGGCCGCAGGGCCGGCCCGGCACGCTGACGTGGGCCTCGCACATCGCGGTGTTCGTCGGCGGGCCGCCGAGCGTCGCCGTGGCAGTGATCTTCTTCCTCGTCCACCTCGTCCTGGCCGGGGTCGTGCTGGCGCTGCCCGTGCGGCGGTGGCTGGACCGGCTCGTCCCCGCAGCCGCATGAACGCCGACTTAGTCGTCGTCGGCTCCGGTCTGTTCGGGCTGACCGTGGCCGAGCGGTGCGCGTCCGAGCTGGGGATGCGCGTGCTGGTGCTGGAGCGCAGGGACCACGTCGGCGGCAACTCCTACAGCGAACGCGAGCCGCAGACCGGCATCGAGGTCCACCGGTACGGGTCGCACCTGTTCCACACGTCCAACGCGCGCGTGTGGGAGTACGCCCAGAGGTTCACGTCGTTCACGCCGTACGAACACCGGGTCTATTCGGTGCACAAGGGGCAGGTCTACCCGATGCCCATCAACCTGGGCACGATCTGCGCCTTCTTCGGCCGCCACCTCAGCCCCGACGAGGCCCGCGACCTGGTCGCCCGGCAGGCCGCCGAGGTGACCAGCGCCGGCAACCTGGAGGAGAAGGCGATCTCGCTGATCGGCCGGCCGCTGTACGAGGCGTTCATCCGGGGCTACACCGCCAAGCAGTGGCAGACGGCCCCGGCCGAGCTGCCCGCCGAGATCATCGGCCGGCTGCCGGTGCGCTACACCTTCGACGGGCGCTACTTCGACGACCTCTACCAGGGCCTGCCCACGGACGGGTACGCCGCCTGGCTGGAACGCATGGCCGACCATCCCAACATCGAGATCCGGCTCGGCGCCGACTTCTTCGACCTGCGGGAGAGCCTGGCCGGCGCGGTGCCCGTCGTCTACACCGGGCCGCTGGACCGCTACTTCGGCTACGCCGAGGGCGAGCTGGGCTGGCGGACGCTCGACTTCGAGACGTCCGTGCTGCCGACCGGCGACTTCCAGGGCACGTCGGTGATCAACTACGCCGACGAGGACCTGCCGTGGACGCGCGTCCACGAGTTCCGCCACCTGCATCCCGAACGCACCTGGTACCCGTCCGACGCCACCGTGATCATGCGGGAGTACTCGCGCTTCGCCGGCCGGGCCGACGAGCCGTACTACCCGATCAACACGCCGCAGGACCGCGCCCGGCTGCGCCGGTACCGCGACCTGACCAAGGGCGAGCGGGACGTCTGGTTCGGCGGACGTCTGGGCACCTACCAGTACCTCGACATGCACATGGCCATCGCCGCCGCCCTCACCCTGTACGAAAACCGCCTCCGCCCCCGTTTCACCGCCCACACCTCCGAATAGGACGGCCCCTCCCACACCCGGCCTCGGGGCCGTCTCCGCCATGCATTCTGGTATGGCGGCCGGCTCTCGCGCGCGGGACCGTCGCCGCGCGCGGCTGCCCGTTCGCCCTCTTCACGCCCCCACCGCGCGCTTTCGCCTCCCCCGGGAGCGGGCCGCCCGTGGGGCGGGCGGCCCGGTCGCCGGGTTTCAGGGAGTGGCCTGCCAGGAGGTGCGGACGAGGGCGCGTTCGGTGGCGGCCAGATGGGTCGCTGCCGCGAGCCAGGCCCGCGCGTACCCGTCCGGTTCGGCCTCGGCCAGCCTGCCGAACACGTCACGTTCACGCCGGTCGGCCTCGTCGGCGAGCGCGACGGCCAGGTCGGCGGCCGTGCGGAACCCGGCGCGGCGCAGGGACGCGGCCTGCCCGCGGGCGTCGCCGCCGCGCGCGGACTCGGCGACCGCCCTGCGTCCGCCGGAGACGGCCAGCTCGACCAGCCGGCGCACCCGCCACAGCGGCGCGCCGTCCAGCGGGTCCACCTCGGCGTACGCGTCCCGGCCGGGCGAGGGGTCGGCAGCGGGCGAGGGGCTGGCGTCGGCGGGTGGCAGGTGCGAGCCCTGGAGGCGGTCGTAGCCGAGGTCGGCCCGGCCCTGCCACTCGGGGGGCAGCCTGAGCGTCGCCTCCTCCCCCGCGACCGGCCCCACGGCAAGCGGGACGAGCGTCGCCGCCCGGCCGGGCTCGACCCTGGCCACCACGCGCACCCGCAGGCCGGGCCGCGAGGCGAGCCGCCGCAGGTTCTCGACGTACGCGAGATCGGGATGACGGTTCGCCGGAACCAGCCGGACCACCGGCCCCTCACCGCCGACCACCGCTCCCCCGGCTTCGGCCGGTTGTGGCGGGGCGGTGGGTGGGAGGTGGCGGGCCAGGACGTGGTCGCCCGCCGCGCCGACGATCACCAGGTCGCAGCCGACCGGCTCCCGTACCTGCTCGGCGGACTCCTCCTCGCTCCACGCCCCCGCCGACAGCCGGGCCCCCACCGCTTCGGACAGCGGCCGGGCGAACAGCGCGCCGAGCGGCCCGTCCGTCCAGGCCAGGCCGGCGACCGGGGTGGCCCGTACGCCCTTGCCCGCGCCGAGGCGGCCGTCCGGGGAGACGGTGGCCCCGGCGATCAGCAGTCCGCCGCGGGCCAGTTGCGCGTGGCTCATCATGGCCGCCCCGATGGCGACGGTCGCGGTCGCCGCGCCACGGGCACGGGCCGGGCCGCCGGGCTTGACGTCGGCCACCGAGAACCAGCGTCCGTCGTCGGTGACGAGGTGGGTGACCACCCCGCCGTAACCGGTGCTGCTGATCACGGGCTCGCGGAAGACGCCGTACACCTTCAGGCCGCCGTTCGGACGGTAGCCGCGCCGTACGGTGCCGACCAGCGCCGGGTCGGGATCGGACGCGGCCAGCCGGCCCACGGTGAGCAGCAGCTCCCGCAGGGCGGAGACCAGGTCGGCGAGGCGGTGGCTGTCGTAGCGGGCGCGGGCGGCGCGCAGCCCGCGCACCACCCGCAGCGTGGCGGCCTCGGCCCTGGGCAGCCCGGCCAGGCGGGCGGTGTGGGCGGCTCTGAGCAGCTCAGCCTGCGGCACCGCGCCCGCGCCCGGCACACCCGCCGACAGCACGGCGGCCGCCGCCCGCCACAACCCCGCGGCCGCCGCCACCTGCGCCGCCCCGGGCGCAGCCGGAACGACCGCCTCCCCCGAGCCCGACCCGGACGCGGCACCCGCCTGCTGCCCGGCCCGTGAACCTGACCCGGACGCGGCACCTACCTGCCCGGACCGTGAGCCCGACCCAGGCTCGGCGCCCGCCTGGTCGGTGTCCGGGCGCCGGCCGGGTTCGGTGGCCGGCTGGGCGGGACGTCCGTCGGTGGAGGGCGTGTCCGGTTGCCCGGAAGGGGACGGGGATGTGTCCGTCTCCACGTCCAGGGGCAGGGTGTCGGCCGGGTCGACCAGAGGGCAGGCGGTGAGGAGGGCGGCGCGGTGGAGGCAGCGGGGGGCGAGGAGGCAGGAGCAGCGGGCCTGCCCCTCCTCCGCGATCACCCCCGACGGCCCCGGCGACAGCGTGACCACCGCGTCCTCGCCGCACGTGACCACCACGTCGGCGCCGTCGGCCACCCGGTCGAGGGCGGCGTACTGGTCGACGGCCGCGTCCAGCTTCTTGCGCAACCTGCTGGTCAGGCCGTCGACGGCGGCGGCCACCACGTGCGGCGCGGCGGGCGGGAGCGTTGCAGAGGTGTTCACCGGACTTCTCCCCGGAGGCGGTCCCCCACCCAGCGGGCGAGGGCGAGCGGGCTGAGCGCGGCGACCGGCATGCCGGCCGCGACGAGCTGCTGGGCGATGGGCAGCGAGTAACGGGGCACGCCCTGGTCGTCGAGCGCCGCGCAGCCCATCAGGTGGACGCCGGACCCGGCCAGCGAGCGCACCTCCGCGAGCAGGCCGCCCACCGGGTAGCCCTCCTCGAAGTCGCTGACGACGACCACGAGCGTACGGCTCGGCACGGTGACCAGCGTCCGGGCGTGCGCGAGCCCGGCGGCGATGTGCGTGCCGCCGCCGACCCGCACTTCGAGCAGCAGGGACAGCGGGTCCTCCACCCGGTCGGTCAGGTCGATCACCTGGGTGGAGAACGCCAGGAAGTGCGTCGAGAGCGTCGGCACGCCCGCGAGGACGGCCGCCGTCAGCGCGGACCACACGACCGACGCCTCCATCGACCCCGACACGTCGACCACGAGGATCAGCCGCCAGTCGGCCTCCTTCCTGGCCCGCGTGCTGAACACCGGCCGTTCCGGCACCACCACGAGCCGCCCGTCGTCGAGGCGGCGGGTGTGGGCCAGGTTGGCGCGCAGGGTGCGCGGCAGGTCGAGCCGGCCGCCGGGCCTTCTGGTCGGACGCGGGTTGGCCAGGCCGGTCAGCGCGGGTCTCAGCCGGGTCGCCAGCTCGCGGGTCAGCTCGGCGACCAGGCGGCGGACGAGCGGCCTGAGCTTGGCGACCTGCTGCTCGGGCAGCCCGCCGGCCAGCGACAGCACGGACGTCAGCAGCTCGACGGACGGCCGCACGGCGGCGGGGTCCAGCTCGGCGAGCACGTCGTGCCGTCCGGCGTCGGCGGCCCTGGCCAGCACTTCCTCGCGTACGTCGCCGCCGAACAGGGACTCCAGCTCGTCGGCCCATTCGCGGGCCGTGGGGAACGGGTCGCCCTGGCCTCCGGTGTCGCCCTGCTGCCCGAAGTCGTCGGCGCCCTCGCCGCGGCCGGCGCCGTAGAGCTCGTCCAGGGCGCGGGCGTACGGGCGGGCGCCGGCGGGCAGCCGTTCGCGCTCCCGCCCGAGCAGCAACCGCCACCGGTCGGCGGGGCCGATCCGCGCCCCGCCCGCCACCCGCCGCCCGGAGACCGGCTCCCCGCCCTCCGCCTGGCGCGTGGACACCAGAGGCACCGGTTCCCCGCCCTCCCCCGGCGGGACCGGACCGTCATACGACGCCGGACCGTCCTGCGAGGCAGGGGCATCGTGCGGGGTGAGGAGGCCGAGGGTGTGCAGGGCCGTCAGGCCGGCCAGGTCGGCGGCGGTCCAGGTGGCCAGCAGGCCGGGCGGCGTGTCCAGCGTCAGGTCCGGACGGTCCCCGAGCCGCTCGGACACCGCCGCCAGCAGCCGGCCGCGCGCCGCCGGGGCGAGCGTGTCGAACCCACCGCGCAGGGCGGGCAGCCGGTCGAGGAACTCCTTGTCCGCCAGCTCGTCCACCCGGTCCATCAGCGGGCCGAGCGCGGCGGGCGCCGCCTGGAGCAGCGGTCCGGCGGCCGTGAGCACGCCGGTCAGCAGCAGGCTCAGCCGGCGGCGGCCGTCCGGGGTGGTGGCGGTGTCGATCCAGCCGGCGGCCCGCGCGCCCAGGAGCTCGGGGCCGTCCAGGTCGAGCAGCACGCGGGCGGCCAGCGCGGCCCCCTGGACCAGCGGCGCCCCCGTGCTCGCGAGCGCGCCCAGCGCGTCGTCCAGCCGCAGGCCCAGCCGGTCCTCCCCGGCCCGCGTGGCGAGCGCGACCAGCGCGACCGCGTCCTCGGGCCGGTCGCTGCCGGCGAGTCCGGGCAGCGACCGGACCGCGGCCTCCAGCAGCGTGACGGCCAGCTCGCCCGCCTGCTCGCGTCCTTCCGGTGTGGTGCCGGGAAGGTGCTCGCGGCGCAGCGCCTCCAGCAGGTCGAGGGCGTCGAGCAGCTCGGGGAGGGTGGCCGTGGCGGGCAGCGTGCCGGCGGCGTCGGCCAGCCGCTGCCCGACCAGCTCCGGCAGGTCGCAGCGGGCGGCGGCGCGCAGCCCGTCGAGGATGGTGCGGCAGGTGGGGCCGCCGTCCGCGGACTCGCGCCGGTAGGTCTCCCGCAAGGTGCCCGCCGCGGCCTGCGCCGGGGTCACGCCCCGGACGCCGGCCAGGTCGAGCAGCGCGGGGGCGGCGGGCGTCCAGGACAGGCGCCATTTGGTGGTGAGCGCGCCGGCGTCGCCGGTGCCCGCGACCTGGATCGGCTCGCCGTAGCCGATGCCGCACACGTGCAGCCGGCGCAGCAGCACCTCCCGGCGCGCGTCCAGGTCGGAGCGGAGCGGGTCGAGGCGCACCTCGCGCGGGTCGGGGTCGTCCGGGCAGGGCAGCCTGAGCGCGGCCAGCTCCTCCTCGACGGCGGGGCCGAGCCCTGAGCGGGGGGTGCCGGGGGCGGTGCGGCCCCTGGCCGTCCCGACGAGCACCGTGTCGAGCGCCTTGGCCAGCGCGCGTCCGCGGCCCAGGGGTTCGCCCTGGCCGAGGACGGTCGTCACCGCCTCCAGCAGCTCGCCGCGGCCGGGGGCGGGCAGGCCGCGCAGGCGCGCGAGGTCGCACGCCAGGCGCAGCGTCTCGACGGCCTCGCCGGTGCCCGCCGTGTGCCCGGCGGCCCGCAGCTCCCTGCACAGGTCGGTGATCGCGCGGGCGGCGCCGTCCCTGACCCGGTCCGGTACGCCGTCCGCCTCGAACACCTCCTGCTGCCAGCGCGGGTCGCGGATCCCGGCCGGGTAGCCCGACCGGGAGTCGAGCAGATCGAAGGCGTACGGGACCAGCGAGGTGACGGCCCGCGCCCCGCCGGGCGCAGACCCGACGGGCGCAGACCCGGCGGAGGCGGTGGGAGCGGGGTCGGCGGGGGCGAGGGCGGGGGTCTCGTCGGTGGTGAGCAGGGCGGGGGCGTGGAAGGCGCCCACGACCGCGGCGACCCGGCGTCCACCGGCCGCGGCGGCGGACACCACGCGCCGCATGTACGCCTCCCGCGCCAGATCCCTGGCCTCGACGCCGCCGCCCGCAGCCGCGTCGCGCCGCAGCGCCCAGCCCACGCCGAGCGCGGCCCGGCGGACGGCCTCCGGCTCGCAGCCCGGCGCCAGGACCTCGACGGCCCGGTCCCACATGTCGTCGCCCGCCCGCCCGGTGCCCGCGGCGGCCAGCGCGTCGGCGAAGCGCGGCACGTCGGCGGTTTCAGCCTCAGGCCCGGCGGCCTGCCGGCCCTCGGCGGCCTCGGCTTCGGGTCCGGCGGCCTGCCGGCCCGGGTCCGACAGCGGGAGGTCGCAGCACAGCACCTCCACGCCGCGCTTGACCGCCCACCGGATCGCCACCAGCTCAGGGGAGAAGTCGGCGAACGGGTAGAAGCCGAGCCCGTCCGCGCCGTTCCCGGCCAGGGCGACCGGGGCGATGGTGGCCGGGTCGGCGAGGTGGGGCAGCCACTGCTGGAAGTCGGCGGGCAGCTCGACGCACACCGTCTCCGGGTCGGCCGCCTCCAGCAGCTCGGGCAGCACGACGGCCAGGGCCGGACTGTGGTGCCGCACCCCCACCAGGTACGGCCGGGTCGCGGCGGCCAGCCCGGCCACCACCACCCGCGGATCCGCCGGGTCGAGCGGCGCGGCCGGGGTGGCCGGGTCGGTCGGGGTGTGGGGGGTCAACGGAGGTTCTCCCGCAGGTCCCAGAGGCGGCGCCACATGGCCGAGCCGTCCTCGGCGCGCCGCCGCACCGGCCCGTCCCAGTAGCCGAGCAGCCGTCCATGATCGGCGGGGTCGTCCTTGCGCACGACGCCCAGCAGGTGGCCGGGCACCAGGTCGAGGACGTCGCCACCCGGCATGTACGCGGCCGCGACGCCGAGCGAGGCCGCCACCTGCACCGCCTCGGCGGTCGACATCACGGTGCCCGGCCGCTCGACGTCCCAGCCCTCGCCGGACCGTCCGGTGCGCAGGTCGCGGAAGACCGTGACCAGCGCCTCCAGCACCGCGTCGTCCACGGCGAACCCGGCGCCGGCGCGCTGGACGACCGCCGTGGCCTGCCGCCGCACCAGGGACGTCTCGGCCGCGGCGTCGGAGATGGGATCGACGGTCTCGAAGTTGAAGCGCCGCTTGAGCGCGGCCGACATCTCCGACACGCCGCGGTCGCGGAGGTTGGCCGTGGCGATCACCGTGAACCCGGGGACGGCGGCCACCTGCGCGTCGTCGGTCCCGGCCAGCTCGGGGACGCTGACCCGCCGGTCGGACAGGATGGACACCAGCGCATCCTGCACCTCGGGCAGGCAGCGGGTGATCTCCTCGACCCTGGCCACCCGCCCCGATCGCATTGCGGTCAGCACCGGGGAGTCCACCAGCGCGCCCCGGCTCGGCCCCTGGGCCAGCAGCAGCGCGTAGTTCCAGCCGTAGCGGAAGGCGTCCTCGGTGGTGCCGGCGGTGCCCTGGACGGTGAGCGCGCTGGTGCCGCAGACCGCCGCGGCCAGCAGCTCCGACAACATCGACTTGGCCGTGCCGGGCTCGCCGACCAGCAGCAGGCCGCGCTCGCCGGCCAGCGTCACGACGCAGCGCTCGACCAGCGCGCGTTCGCCGACGAACTTGGGCGCCACCTTGAGCTTGGACGGCAGGCCGTCCCGGGCGGGCAGGGAGAGGGTCTCCTCTCCGCTGCCGCAGATGAAGGTCACGACGGCGCGCGGCGTCAGCCGCCAGCCGGGCGGGCGGGGGCCGTCGTCGTGGGCGGCGAGGAAGGCCAGTTCGGTGGCGTACCGCTGCTCGGCGGAGACCACCTGCGTGGCGGGGGTCGCCTCGTCGGTGAGGGTCATGGGGTTTCGTGTCCTTCGTGTGGTGATGACAGGGTCAGCGGCGGCGGCCGCGTTTGACGGCGAGCTGCTCGAACCGGGGCACGTCGCCGTCCTGGACGCGCCGCCAGGCCCTGGCGTACAGGTCGGCCACGGGCTCGCCGGGCACGAGGAGGCCGCCGAGGCCCGCGTTCGGGCTGAACATCGGGAGCTTCCACTGCTCCAGCGGGAGCCGCGGCGTGCGCTCCTCCGACCAGCCGCCGGTCAGGAACAACGAGCGTCCGGCGCGGGCGCGCACGGCCTGGACGACCAGGTCGGTGCGGGCCAGCTCGGCCCGCGCGGCCTTGAGCCGGGCCGGCTTCCAGCCGGTCCACCGGGCGGTGTTGCGGTCGGTGGGGTCGGGCATGGCCAGCAGCATCAGGTAGACGGCGGCGGCGTCCTCGCCGAGGCCGTGCGCCTTGGCGACGTCCACCACCAGGTCGGGCACCGAGCGGGTGGGGTCGTGCGGCCACCAGGCGCCGTCGGCGTCCCGGTCGCCCTGGGCGGGGTCGCCGGGGTCGGCCAGCAGCGCCGCGAAGCGCGGGTCGAGGGCGGTGCGCAGCGCGGACACGGCGGGGAACGAGCCGTTGAGCCCGATCAGGGCCCGCAGGTAGGGGTCCTCGCCGGCCGGGTCGAGCAGGTGCGGGCGGAGCGCGGGCGAGGGCTGGCTGTCGTAGGTGGCCATGACGACCGCGCCGTACCGCTCGTAGCCGTCGCCGACCTCGGTCGGCGTGCCCGCGACCTTCTTGAACGCGGGCAGGCCGACGTACTGGTCGAGGTCGATCAGCAGCCCGGGGTGGGCGAGCCGGTCGCGGACCGCCGACAGGGCGGCGGGCAGCCCGGCGCGCAGCGGATCCCCGGCGGGCAGCCGGTGGGCCAGCCAGGCGGCCGTGGCGACGGCCGTGACCAGCGACTGCCCGCCGAACCCGGTGTCCTTGCCGACGGGGTGGACGCGGTCGCCGCGCACCTCCCACTCCAGGTCCACGCTCAGCTCGGGAGCGGCGGCGGGGTCGAGCACCGCGCGCAGGGCGTGCGCCGGGTCGCCCTCGACGGTGCGCAGCGCGCGGGCGGCCTCGCCGAGCAGCCATTCGGGCAGGGCGAGCCGCTGCCCGACGCGCTCGTTCCACACCCGCGCGGCGGCGGCCGCGTCGGGGCCGTCGGTCCACAGGCGGGCCGGGTCGGCGGGCAGCAACGCCGCTGTGACGGCCCGCCGC
>NZ_JBSFGJ010000048.1:0-36715 GCF_053596515.1 Nonomuraea sp. NPDC001684 | reverse complement strand
GCGTCGATCTCATCCGGTTTCACGCCAACGAGGATACCCATCGCCAGGTTGCTTTCTTAAAAGCTTAATGAGAAGCTTTTCGCCATGACAAAGACTCTGCTGATCAAGAACGGCACCGTGATCGACACCGAGCCCGAGCCCGTGGTGCTCGGCCAGGTCGACGTGCGCGTCGAGGACGGCGTGCTCGCCGAGGTGGGCCCCGGCCTGCCCGACGTCCCCGGCGCCGAGGTGATCGACGCGACCGGGCGGATCGTGCTGCCCGGGTTCGTCGACACCCACCGGCACACCTGGCAGGCCGGCATCAGGGCGGTCGCCCCCGACGTCGCCTTCGACGGCTACCTGAGCCGCGTGCTCGGCGAGCTGGCCCCCGCCCACCGCCCGGCCGACGTCTACGCGGGCAACCTCGCCGGCGCGCTGGAATGCCTCGACACCGGCATCACCACGCTGCTCGACTGGTCCCACATCCAGCTCTCGCCCGCCCACACCGAGGCCACCGTGCGGGCGCTGCGCGAGTCGGGGATCAGGGCCGTGCTCGGCTGGTGCCACGGGGGTGAGCCGGGCGGGCTCGTCCGCGAGGGGCTGCGGGTGCACGAGGAGCACTTCGGCACGGGCGGCGGCCTGGTCACCATGGTCGTCGCGGCGCTCGGGCCGGAGATCGTGGCGGAGGAGCACGCGCTGGCCGAATGGCGGCTGGCCCGCGAGCTCGACCTGCCGGTCACCGTGCACATGGGCGTGGGCGGCCCGGACAGCGCCGCCCGCGGCCTGGCGTTCCTGGAGGCGAACGGCCTGCTCGGGCCGCGGACCACGTACGTGCACGCCAACAGCTACACCGACGACGACCTCAAGCGCGTCGCGGCCAGTGGCGGCAACGTGTCGGTCTCGCCGGTGGACGAGATGACGCTCGGCCTCGGCTACCCGGTCAGCGGGCGGGCCAGGGCGGCGGGCGCCCCGACCGGCCTCGGCATCGACACGGTGAGCTGCGCGCCGGGCGACATGTTCAGCCTGATGCGGGCGGCGTACCTGCTGGAGCGCGGCCGGCCGGACGGCGGCGGCATGGGCTTCACCACCCGCGACGTGCTGCGCATGGCAACCGTCGAGGGCGCCGAGGTGGTGGGCCTGGGCGACGTCGTCGGCTCGCTGCGGCCGGGCAAGCAGGCCGACCTGCAACTGCTGCGCACGGACACCCTCGGCATGGCGGCGGCGCACGACCCGATCGGCGCCGTCGTGCTCAACGCCGACCCCGGTGTCGTGGAAACCGTGCTGGTCGGCGGGCGTGTCGTCAAGCGAGATGGGCAGATGCTCCACCAGGATCTGGCGGCGGTCCTCGCGTCACTGACAGAATCGGCCGACGCCGTGACGAGGTGATCGTTCGCCTCCGGCGGGCGGGGGTGAGGGCGTGATGGCGAGTCTGAACGAGCGGATCGCGTCGCTGCGCGCCCGGGGCCGGACGACGCTCGACCACTGGCGGGTCCGCAGGCTGTGGATCGACCACCTGGTCAGGGCCGTGCGCCGCTACCAGCTCCAGGGAGGCGACCGGCTGGCCGGCTCGGTCACCTACTTCTCGTTCCTGTCCTTCTTCCCGCTGCTCGCGCTCGGGTACGCGGTGCTCGGCTACACCCTCGACGCCAGCAGCGCCACCAGGGAGGCGCTGGAGACCGCCATCAACGAACGGCTCCCCGGCATGGCGACCGACCTCAACCTGGAGCAGATCGCCGGCGCCAGGACGACGGCGGGCATCATCGGCCTCCTCGGCCTCCTGTACGCCGGGCTCGGCGCGATGGACGCGCTGCGCGCGGCGCTGCGCGAGATGTCGATGACCACCGTGCCGCCCCCGAACTACTTCCTGGGCAAGCTGCGCGACCTGATCTCGGTCATCCTGCTCGGGGCGACGCTGGTCGTGTCCACGCTGGTGTCCGGGGCCGCGACCACGGTCACGGACAAGGTGCTCGACCACGTCTTCGGCGACAACTCGCCGCTCAGCACCGAGGCGTTCCGCATCTTCGTGGTGGTGGCGAGCGTCGTGGCCGACTGGGTGCTGTTCGTGATCCTGCTCGGCTGGGTCGCCAAGCCGGCCGAGCCGTTCAAGGTCATCGTCAGGGGCGCGCTGCTCGGCGCGATCGGGTTCGGGCTGCTCAAGCAGGTGGCGAGCCTGCTGCTCAGCACCACGCTCAGCAACCCCGTCTACGGCGCGTTCGCCGCCATCGTGGGGTTGCTGGTGTGGATGAACTTCTCGGCCAGGCTCGTGCTGCTGGCCGCCGCGTGGACGTCCACCACGGGGTTGTGCCCGCCGCCGTCCCCGTCGCCGATCCCGTCGATCGGCGATCCGCTGGAGGTGCCGGCGGCCGATCCGCGCCAGGCGGCCGGCCCCGAGTGCAGGGGCACGACCCCGCACCCGACCTCGGAGCCCTGACCCGGCCCTGACGCGCCCTCTGGCGTCAGAGGCGGGACCTGTTGCGCTTGCGGCGGATGCCGAAGCCGAGCCAGACCAGCCCGAACAGCAGGCCGCCGCCGATGACGGCCGAGCCGACCGTCCGGGTGGAGTCGGTCTGCTTGGAGGCCGCCGTGTCCAGCAGCGGCGGCTGGGCGGCCGGCGTCACCCGCGACATGGGCGCCGACGCCTGCGGCGCGGCCCGCACCTGCTCGGGCACCGGTTCGACGAGCCGCCCGACGGGGGTCGCCTTCCCCCTGACCGTGAAGCCCCAGTCGAGCAGCTTGGCCACCTCGTCCCAGAAGTAGCCCTCGTGCCGCATGATCGTGACGAGGATCGTGTGGCCGCCGCGGGTGGCCGCGCCGACGAAGCTGCCCTGCGCCTTGGACGTCCAGCCGTTCTTGACGCCGATCATGCCCTGGTAGCGCCAGAGCAGCTTGTTGTGGTTGCTGATCTCGTAGTAGTCCTTGGGCGCCGGAAACTTGGCAACCTTTGTACTGATATATCGCCGAAAATCGGGGTTTGCGAGGCCGGCGCGGGCGATGAGCGCCAAGTCGTACGCCGAGCTGCTCTGTCCGGGTTTGTCCAGGCCGCTCGGGGTCTTGGCCACCGTGTCGAACGCCTGCAGCCGCCTGGCCTCGGCGTTCATGTCCCGCATGGTCTGGGCCACGCCGCCGTTCGTCTCGGCCAGGGCCATGGCCGCGTCGTTGCCGGAGGACATCATCAGCGCCCGGAACAGGTCGTCGACCTTGTACGTCATCTTGGGCGTCAGCCCGACCGCCGTGCCCTCCTGGTTGCAGGCGTTCTGGCTGGGCCGGACCCTGCGGTTCTTGTCGAGCTTCGGCAGCAGCGTCAGCGCCGTGAGCGTCTTGAGCGTGCTCGCCGGCAGGTAGCGGCCGTGCGCGTCCTTCGCGGCGAGCACCTGACCCGTCTCCACGTCCGCGATGACGTAGGAAGTAGCCTTGCTCTCGGGGGGCGCCTTGACACCCTTGGGTTGCACCAGCCCACGGCTTCCCAGCGCGTCACCGCCGACGGGTGTCGCCGGGGCGGCGGATGCGGTCCCGCTCGTGAGCGTGACCGCGGCGAGAAGTGCCGTAACCGGCACAAATTTCGTCCACATGGCGGTCTCAGCGTAGCTCCGTGTGAATGCCCATGTGGCGACACATTCCCCGGATGATCCGCCTTCGATACTGGAGAGATGACCATGTCACCAAAGATCGCCGGTTTCCTCGTCATCCTCGGCGTGTTCATGATCGTCGAGTGGATCAACCTCGGGTTTAACTTGGCCGACGGACATCCCACCGGCTTCTACGTCGTGCACGGGATCCTGATCGGGGTCAACGTGATCCTCGGTGCGGTGCTGGCCGTGATCGGGTGGCGCGGACTGCGGGAGGCGGGGATCAGGCGTCGCAGAGAAGGCGGCGGGTGAGCGCGTGCAGCTCGTCGGCCTCCTCGCGCGAGTCGCCGATGGAGGTGAAGCCCAGCTTGCCGTACTCGGGGATGGCGCCGAGCAGGTGGAAGACGTTGCCCGTGCGCCGGTCGGCGTCGAAGCCGATCCCGAGCCGCCGGGCGGTGCGCATGACCTCGCCCGGCGTGCGGCCGCGCAGGCAGGAGGAGGAGCAGTTGTCGGTCGCGGTGTAGTACTTCGGCTGGTCCCCGGCCATCAGGAGGCCGGTGGCCGGGTCGTACCTGGCCCCGGTCGTCAGCACCACCGCGCCGTACGGGTGCGTCGTGCCGCCGATCCGCAGGTTGATCTCGCACAGCAGCGCGGCGTACCCGGCGTCGGCCTTGAGGGCGAAGAAGTCCATGCCGAACAGGCCCACCACGCCCCGCTCGGCCAGGATGGCGGCGATGCGCTCGGCCGACTCGCCCACCTCGTGCCGGTACTCGGGGGCGGCGGGGAACGTGCAGCCCTGGTAGACGTCGTTGTTGGGGCCGCCGAGCACCTGGTCGTGCGTGGCCAGCACGGCCGCGTGCCCGCCGGGCGTGATTCGGGCCAGGGCGCTCGGGTAGTAGAGCGGGCGATGTTCGATGAACTCCTCCACCACCGCGCCGCGTTCCCTGATCTTCGTCGTGAAGCTCGTCCAGGTCTCCCCGGCCGCCGAAAATCGGGTCAGCGAGCGGTCGGCCTTGTCGACGATGGCGTTGCCGAGGCCCGAGTAGCCGTCGTTGAGCTTGACGATCACCCGTTCGCCGGGGAGCGAGTCGATGGCCTCGTCGATCGCGATGATGCTGTGCACGTCGCCGAAACCGCGCGCCATGGGCACGCCGGCCTCGTGCCCGACCTCACGGGCGCCGCTCTTGGAGCCGTAGTAGGCCAGCGCGGTGGCGGGGCCGTAGATGGGGACGTTGAGTGACGCGGCCAGCTCCTCCTCGGTCTCGCTGAGGACGAACGGCACCAGCCAGGTGTCGGCGTCGATCGCCGACCGTAACCGGTCGAGGACGTCGGGTCGGCGCAGCAGCGTCCGGGTGAGGGGTTGCGACCAGGGCTCGTCGAGACTGATGAGCTCCAGGCGCTTGGCGGCGTCGTCCGGGTCGGGGAGGAAGCCGAGGTAGTAGTCGATGATGTCGGGATCGATCGGCGCGGAGGAGAGGTAGATCACCTTGACCCCGGGTTCCCGGAGCGTCAGGAGGAGGAAGAGCAGGCGCTCCTCGTACGACCGGGCTGCCGTGATGCGGCGCAGCTCGTCCTGCGGCAGGGAGAGCGAGGGTACGACCACCAGGGTCCCCTCGCTCGGCTCGAAGATGCTCAACCCGGCATACTTCTCCCCGAACGGGATATTAGTGATCATATAGCGAGTGAAACACGCATTCTTCACAAATGCAGCAAGCGCCAAAGTGTCATGACCATGACAGAAGGTGACAGGATTCGAAATCGGTGAGCACGTTTGGAAGTGGCGACATCGGGTCACCATCTAATGATCCCTTGTGACTATTTTCCGGATCAGGTAGGCATGTGCGGAACGTGACCACCTGCGGTTACGGGCATGCCGTCGGCCAACTTTTGGTGTATCTGTCGGCGCGAAGGCGCACGGGAGCGATAAAGTCAGAAGCATCGCCACCGGGCTCACGGCTTACCGCTGTGCACCCGGGCTGCTGCGACCGATGAACGCGAAGCCCGTGCTGACGATCTCGCACCGAAACCTACGGGTGTGGCTTTTGATTCGCCGAACGGCCGCCTCAACCAGGTGGCTGCCGCAGGATGGACTTTTTCGAGAGCGTTATGAGCCGACGTCCGTGCGTGGGACGCGCGGCCTCGACGGGATGGATGGTGACATATGCGGGGACGTGAGCTGCGGGGAGAGCTGGACGCGTTCCTGGCGGAGATCGAGCAGGAGCTGGTGGCGTTCCGTCGCGACCTTCACATGCATCCTGAGCTCGCCTTCGCCGAATACCGCACGACCCAGCGCATCGCCGACCGGCTGACCGCCGCGGGGCTGACGCCGTCGGTGCTGCCGCGCGGCACCGGTCTGATCTGCGACGTGGGCAGCGGCGACGGGCCGACCATCGCGCTGCGGGCCGACATCGACGCGCTGCCGCTCCAGGACGAGAAGGACGTGCCCTACCGCTCCACCGTCCCCGGCGCGTGCCACGCCTGCGGGCACGACGTGCACACCACCGTTCTGCTCGGCACCTCGCTCTTCCTGGCCCAGCAGGCCGCCGCCGGGCTGCTGCCCGGCCGGGTCCGGCTGATCTTCCAGCCCGCCGAGGAGCTGCCCGGCGGCGCCCTTGAGGTCATGGCCCACGGCGGCATCAGCGGCGTCGACCGCATCTTCGGCCTCCACTGCGACCCGCGCGTCGACGTCGGCCAGCTCGGCCTCCGGAGCGGCCCGATCACCTCGGCCTGCGACAAGATCGTGGTCAGGGTCTCCGGCCCCGGCGGCCACACCGCCCGTCCCCATCTGACGGCCGACCTGGTCTTCGCCCTGGCCAAGATCCTCACCGAGCTGCCCGCCGCGCTCTCCCGCCGGATCGACCCGCGCTCCTCGCTCAGCCTCGTCTGGGGCCGGGTCGAGGCGGGCTCGGCGGCCAACGCCATCCCCGACGACGGCATCGCCGAGGGCACGATCCGCTGCCTCGACGAGAACGCCTGGCACGCCGCCCCCGACCTGATCAAGGCCCTGCTGGAGTCCGTCGCCGGCGCGTACGGCGTCGAGGCCGTCATGGACTACACGCGCGGCGTGCCGCCGGTCGTCAACGACGAGGTCAGCGTCGAGATGCTGGCCGAGGCGGCCGAGCGGGCCCTCGGCGCGGGCGCGGTGGTGCCCACCCAGCAGTCGCTCGGCGGCGAGGACTTCGCCTGGTACCTGGAGTCGATCCCCGGGGCCTTCGCCCGGCTCGGCACGCGCTCGCCCGACGGCGTCACGTACGACATCCACCAGGGCACCTTCGACGTCGACGAGAAGGCGATCGCGATGGGCGTGCGGGTGATGGCCGCCACCGCGCTGACCGCGCTGTGGGACGTCGGCCCGATCGACTCCATCAGCAACGCCATGGCCTGAGCGCCGCTCCGACGGCCCGCCGCGTCGCGCGGCGGGCCGTCGGCATGTCAGCCGAGCCTGCCGAACACCACCGGCAGCCGCAGGGACGAGTGCCCCGGCGACACGGTGACCCGGGTGCCCGCCGGATAACGCAGGGTGTAGTCGCGGTCGGTCGAGATGATCACCAGGCCCAGCCGGTGGCCCTTCTTGAACAGGTAGTCCTTGGGCTGGAAGTCCCAGGTGAAGGTGTACTCCTTGCCGGGGCGCAGCGGCTGCGTGCGGTCGGCGCGGTGGCGGTTGCGCACGTCGAGCCACCCTCTGGAGACGATCTTGTACGCGGTCGTCGCCGTGCCGAGCCGCCTGAGCGTCGTGCAGCCCGTGTCACCCGGGACGCCCTCGCCGTAGCAGTAGGTCTGGCCGGTCGACAGCAGGGTGCCGTCCGGGCGCACGTCGGTGCCGTAGTCCACCAGCAACGCCGTCAGGTACGGCGAGGCGCCGTCCTTGAACGAGGCCCGCACCGAGACCGTCGGCGTGCCGGAGATGCGCACGTCGGCGGGCAGCTCGCCGGTCCGGTACGCCAGCCGGTTCGGGTCCGGCCCGGCCGCCTCCACCAGTTGCTCGGCCGACCGCGCGCTCTGGTCCACGAAGGACTCCGCGGGCGACAGCGGCCGGGGCAGCAGGCCGAGCCGTTCGCCGGCGGCCGGGTGCAGCGCGACCGTGGTGGCCCCGGGCAGCGGCCAGGAGGCGTGCTGCTGCCACTCGCCGACGCCGATCTCCACGTCGGCCTGCGGCTCGCGCATGATGCCCGAGTCGATGCCCTGCAGCCAGTAGTCGAACCAGCCGTGCAACTGGCGCAGCCACTCGACGGTGCGCAGGTTGAAGGGGTTCATGTGGGTGCCCTGGTGCAGCCAGATCTTGCGCGGCACGTGCCGCTCGGCCAGGGCGTACCACCATTGGGCGAACTGCTTGGTCTTGACGTTCCAGTCGTTGAGCCCGTGCACGAGGAAGACGCTGGCCTTCACCTTGTCCACGTCGTTGAGGTAGTTGCGGGCGTCCCAGAGGGGGCCGTAGTCGCCGGTGATCCGGTCCTGGCTCGCGGTCAGCGCGTCCATCTTGGCGCCGCAGACCTCGAAGCCCCGGTCCCTGGTCAGCACGAACTTGGCCAGGACGTCCAGGTCCTCGCCCTGGTAGCCGCCGGGGGCCAGGACGCCGCCGTTGGCCCGGTAGTAGTCGTACCAGCTGGAGATGGCGGCGATCGGCACGATGGTCTTCAGGCCCTCGACGCCGGTCGAGGCGACGGCGTTGGGCAGGGTGCCGTTGTAGGAGACGCCGATCATGCCGACCTTGCCGGTGGACCAGGTGGCGCTGACCTCGTTGCCGTCGGCGTCGAAGCCGCGGGCGCGGCCGTTCAGCCAGTCGATGGCGGCCTTCGGGCCGGCGGTCTCGTTCCGGTCGCCGGTGGACGGGCAGCCGGTGGCCCGGGCGCTGCCGACGTTCTCGACCAGGGCGATGGCGTAGCCGCGGGGCACGAAGTAGTTGTCGTAGTAGCCGTCGAAGGGCTCGCCGGCGAGCTTGTTCGACAGGGACTTCAGGGTGGGCAGCGGGTTGCCGTTCGCGTCGACGTCCACCGGGTGGTTGGGCACGTCGTTGCCGGGGGCGTAGTAGGGGCTGGCCTCCATGATCACCGGGACCTTGAGGCCCTGGTCGGTCTCCTTGGGGCGCAGGATGTCCATGGCGACGCGGTCGGGCTGCCCGTCGTCGTCGCTGTCGGTCCCGGCCACCTCGACGAAGACCGTCTGCTTGACGGCGTCGGCGCGGGAGAAGACGGGCTGGGTGGCGTTGTTCTCGATCTTGAGGGTGGGGGTGGCGGCCGTCGCCGGGGCGGGCCCGCCCAAGGTCACGGCGAGGATCGCGACCAGCGGTACGGCCAGTGTCTTCCAAGGCTGCATACGGGGCTCCGATACGAAATTTCCACCGTTGATCGGAATCTCTGCCATGATCGACCGCTCGGCAAGGGCCCCTCCCATACCAAACTTGGGCAAAACTTTGCGGGAGCCGTCCCAAGTGCCTGAACCCAGATTCAGGTCACGGACGCGCTTGATGTCGATAACGGAGCGGTTGCGACCCTGTGTGCCGGTTTGGTCTGCCCTGGTCAAGCAACTATCTTCCGTGCAGGTGCCGTACGTTTCTTCGCGCCTGCGATGAAGTTCGACGGCGAGGAAATGGAAGGGAGTCGCCTTGCTCGGCAAGCGATTCAGCAGGATTGCCGTCGGCTCGGTAGCCGGCGTCATGCTCATGGCAGTCGCGGCCTGTGGCGGCGAGGGCGGAGGCACCTCGGCGAGCACGCAGCCGAGCTCCGGCGCCAGCAGCGAGGCCCCCAAGGGCGGCCTGAAGGTCGGCCTGGCGTTCGACGTCGGCGGCCGTGGCGACAAGTCGTTCAACGACGCCGCCTACGCCGGCCTGGAGAAGGCCAAGACGGAGCTGAACGCCGACATCAAGGAGCTCAGCCCCGCCGCTGACGGCTCCAACCGCGGCGACCTGCTGCGCCAGCTCGCGGACGCGGGCTACAACCCCATCATCGGTGTCGGCTTCGCCTACGGCGACGACATCAAGAAGACCGCCGCCGAGTACCCCGACGTGCAGTTCGCCGTCGTCGACTCGGCCTCCAACGGCCCGAACGTGACCGGCCTGCTGTTCGCCGAGGAGCAGGGCTCCTACCTGGCGGGCGTCGCCGCGGCGACCAAGTCGGAGGCCGGCCACGTCGGCTTCGTGGGCGGCGTCGAGAACGACCTGATCAAGAAGTTCCAGGCGGGCTTCGTGATGGGCGCCAAGTCCGTCAAGTCGGACATCAAGATCGACATCAAGTACCTCACCCCCGACGGTGACTTCTCCGGCTTCAAGGCCCCCGACAAGGGCAAGGTCGCGGCCGAGAAGATGTACCAGGACGGCGCGGACATCGTCTACCACGCCGCCGGCGACTCCGGCCTCGGCGTGTTCCAGGCGGCGGCCGCGGCCAAGAAGAAGGCCATCGGCGTCGACTCCGACCAGCGTCAGACGGTCAAGGAGGCCGACCTGCAGTCGGTCATCATGACGTCGATGATCAAGCGCGTGGACGTCGGCGTGTTCGAGTTCGTCAAGGCTGTCCAGGGCGGCACCAAGGGCGGCAGCAACACCGTCTACGACCTCAAGGTCGACGGTGTGGGCCTGTCCACCACCGGTGGCGAGATCGACGACATCAAGGACAAGCTCGACGCTGCCAAGAAGGACATCGTCGACGGCAAAATCACGGTTCCGTCCAAGCCGTAATCTGGGTAGGAACGGACGACCGAGGGCCCGGAGTCCCCACTTCGGGCCTTCTGGCTATCCGCCCCGTCCGCCCCCCATGCTCTAGGAGAGGCGAAATGAGCTCGGACACCCTCGCCGCGGTGCAACCCGCCGTAGAGCTGGAGGGCATCACCAAGCGTTTCCCCGGCGTCGTCGCCAACCACGACATCCGCATCACCGTCGAACCCGGCACGGTCCACGCGATCGTCGGGGAGAACGGCGCGGGCAAGTCGACCCTGATGAAGATCCTCTACGGCATGCAGAAGCCGGACGAGGGCACGATCAGGGTCGACGGCCGGGAGGTCAGCTTCCGCACCCCCAGCGACGCCATCGACGTCGGCATCGGCATGGTCCACCAGCACTTCATGCTGGCCGACAACTTCACCGTGCTGGAGAACATCGTCCTCGGCGCCGAGCCCACCAGGGCCGGCGTGCTCGACACCGGCAGGGCGCGGGCCCGCATCGCCGAGCTGGCCAGCAGCCACGGCCTGCGCGTCGACCCCGACGCGCTGGTGGAGGACCTCGGCGTCGGCGACCGCCAGCGGGTGGAGATCCTCAAGGTCCTCTACCGCGGCGCCCGCATCCTCATCCTCGACGAGCCGACGGCGGTCCTCGTGCCGCAGGAGGTCGAGGAGCTGTTCCAGAACCTGCGCGAGCTCAAGGCCGAGGGCCTGACCGTCATCTTCATCTCGCACAAGCTCGACGAGGTGCTGAACATCGCCGACGCGATCACCGTGATCCGCCGCGGCACCACCGTCGCCAGCGTCAACCCCGCCGAGGTGACCGCCCGCCGGCTCGCCGAGCTGATGGTCGGCAGCGAGCTGCCCACGCCGGAGACCCGCGAGTCCACCGTGCGCGAGAGCGTCACGCTGAGCGTGTCGCGGCTGACGATGGAGGCCGACGGCTTCCGTCCCGTCCCCAGGGGCGCCTCCGTCGACCTGTACGTCGACAAGCTGCGCGAAGAGGGCAAGCGCCTGATCCTCGACGACGTCTCCTTCGACATCCACGCGGGCCAGATCCTGGGCATCGCCGGCGTCGAGGGCAACGGGCAGTCCGAGCTGATCGAGGCGATCATGGGCATGCGTCCCGCCCACGGCACGATCACCCTCGGCGGCGTGGACATCAGCGCCTGGTCCACGCTGAAGCGCAGGGAGGCCGGCATCGGCTACATCCCCGAGGACCGCCACCGGCAGGGCCTGCTGCTGGAGGCGTCCCTGTGGGAGAACCGGGTGCTCGGCCACCAGACCAGGCCCCCGGCGCGCAGCGGCATCTGGGTCGACCGCCGTGCCTCCAAGGCCGACACCGAGCGCATCGTCAAGGAGTACGACGTGCGCACCCCCAGCGTGGAGACCCTGGCCCTGGCCCTGTCCGGCGGCAACCAGCAGAAGCTGATCGTCGGACGCGAGATGAGCGGCGAGCCCTCGTTCCTCATCGCCGCCCACCCCACCCGCGGCGTGGACGTCGGCGCCCAGGCCGCCATCTGGGACCACCTGCGCAACGCGCGGGCCGCCGGCCTGGCCGTGCTGCTGATCTCGGCCGACCTCGACGAGCTGATCGGCCTGTCCGACACGATCAGGGTCATCCTGCGCGGCCGGCTCGTGGCCGAACTCGATCCTTCCGACGTCACGCCCGAGCGGCTTGGCGGTTACATGACCGGCGCCATCGCCGGCACTGAGGAGACGTGATGCCCGCCGGGCTCAACCGGGCGCTGCTCACCGTCGCAGGCGCCGTCGTCGCCATCATCCTGGCGATCGCGATCTCCAGCGTGGCGATCATCGCGGCGGGCGCCAGCCCGATCGACGCGTTCGCCGCCTTCTTCGACTTCGGCGAGACCGCGCGCTCGGTGTCCAACGGCATCGCGGCGTTCCTCAACCGGGCGGTGCCGCTGTTCATCGCGGGTCTGGCGGTGGCCGTCGGCTTCCGCATGAACCTGTTCAACATCGGCGTCGAGGGCCAGTACCGCATCGCGGCCATCTGCGCGGCCTACGTCGGCTCGACGTTCACCGCGCCGAAGCCGATCCAGATCCTCGTGATCATCGTGGTCGCGGCCGTCGTGGGCGGCGCGTACGCGCTGATCCCCGCGGTGATGAAGGTGACCCGCGGCGTGAACGAGGTGATCTCCACGATCATGCTCAACTACATCGCCATCGCCCTGGCCTCCTACCTGGTCCGCGGCCCGTTCGCGGGCCAGCGGGCGGCCGGCCAGCTCACCACGACCACGCCGCAGCTGCCCGAGTCGGCCATGTTCCCCAACCTGAACTTCGTCTTCGACTGGTTCGGGCTGCTGGCGCCCACCCGCGGCGGCGGCGTGTGGGGCTTCCTGCTCGTGGCCGTCGTGCTCGGCCTGGTGGTCTGGGTCGTGCTGGAGCGCACCCGCTTCGGCTTCAACGTCAAGGCCAGCGGGCTCAACGGCCCGGCCGCCTTCGCCTCGGGCGTCAACCCGAAGAAGATGGTCATCGCGGCCATGGTGCTGTCCGGCGCGATCGCGGGGCTCATCGGCCTGCCCGAGATCCTCGGCGACAAGGGCGCCTTCAACTCCAACTTCACCGCCGGCCTCGGCTTCCTCGGCATCGCGGTGGCGCTGCTGGGCAGGAACAAGCCCGTCGGCATCGCGATCGCCGCGCTGCTGTTCGCCTTCCTCGACCGGGCGCAGGGCGCGCTGCAGATCGCGGACGTGCCGTCGTCGGTCATCACGATCATCCAGGGCGTCATCGTCCTGCTGGTGGTCATCGCGAACGAGGTGACCAACCGCATCGCCATGCGGCTTGAGGAGCAGCGGGCCGCCCGGCAGCTCGACACGAACAGACCGGTTGAGGTGGCAGCATGAGCAGGGTCGGCAAATACCATCTGGCGCTGCTCGGCGTCGCCGCGCTCATCCTGCTGCTGTCGCTGGTGCGGGTCATCTCCGGTCAGGACGACCTGACCTCCTCCGGCACGTTCAACGCGGCTCTGCTGCTCGCGGTGCCGATCGGCCTGGCCGGTCTCGGCGGCCTGTGGGCCGAGCGGGCCGGCGTGGTCAACATCGGCCTCGAAGGCATGATGGTGCTCGGCACCTGGTTCGCCGGCTGGGCCGGATACCAGTGGGGCGCCGTGGCCGCGCTGGTCGCCGGGCTGCTCGGCGGCGCGCTCGGCGGGCTCATCCACGCGATCGCGACCGTCACGTTCGGCGTCGACCACATCATCAGCGGCGTCGCCATCAACCTGCTCGGCCCCGGCATCACCCGCTTCCTGTCCGAGGTCCTCTACGGCGAGGGCACCTCGGCCAGCGCGAAGGGCGCCGGCATCACCACCTCGCCGGCGATCAGCTCGGGTGCGCCCGAGGTGAGCCTGCCCGTCCTGTCCGACGGCCCCGACCTGCTCGGCAAGCTGGAGAGCACCCACTGGTTCCTGCTCTCCGACCTGGCCGGCATCCTGCGCGGGCTCACCCACGACGTGAACGCGCTGATCATCCTGGCCGTGCTGCTGCTGCCGGTGACGTACCTGGTGCTCTGGCGCACGTCGTTCGGGCTGCGGCTGCGGTCGGCGGGGGAGAACCCGTGGGCGGCCGAGTCGCTGGGCGTGAACGTCTACCGGATCAAGTACCTCGCGGTCGTCGTCTCCGGCGCGTTCGCCGGGCTCGGCGGCGTGTTCCTGGTCTTCGTCTCCAACAAGTACGTCGAGGGCCAGACGCAGGGACGCGGCTTCATCGGCCTGGCGGCCATGATCTTCGGCAACTGGCGGCCCGGCGGGCTCGCGGCCGGCTCGTCCCTGTTCGGCTACGCCAGCGGGCTGCAACTGCGCAGCTCCGGCGAGGCCAACGCGGTCACCACGTTCTTCCTGTTCGGCGCGCTGCTGCTGGTGGTCTACCTCGCGCTGCAGATCCGCAGGCTGGTCGTGCCGAGCCAGCCGGCCGAGATCGTGGCCAGGGGCGTCAAGGACTACACCGTGATCGCCGCCGCGGCGGTCGGCGCGCTCCTGCTGTTCTGGCTCTGGCGGACCGTGGAGACGCTGCCGGGCGAGTTCGTCTTCATCACGCCACACGTGCTCACGCTGCTCGTGCTCCTGGTCGCCTCGCAGCGTCTGCGGATGCCCAAGGCCGACGGCGTACGCTTCCGTCGGGGGGATCAACATTGAACATCGATTGGGACGGCCTGCGCGCCGAGGCCGCCACGGCCATGCGCAACGCCTACGCGCCGTACTCCAAGTTCCCGGTGGGGGCGGCGGCGGTCGTCGACGACGGCCGGATCGTCACCGGCTGCAACGTCGAGAACGCCTCGTACGGGCTCGGCCTGTGCGCCGAGTGCGGCCTGGTGTCGGCGCTGCAGATGTCGGGCGGCGGCCGGCTGGTGGCCTTCACCTGCGTGGACGGCCACGGCGAGCTGCTCATGCCGTGCGGGCGCTGCCGTCAGCTGCTCTACGAGTTCGGCGGTGAGAACCTGCTGGTCGAGACCGTCGACGGCCCCAAGCGCATGGCGCAGATCCTGCCGTACGCGTTCGGCCCCGACGACCTCAGCAGGAGTACGTGACCATGGACGCCATCGAGGTCATCCGCGCCAAGCGCGACGGCGGCGAGCTCACCACCGCCCAGATCGACTGGGTGATCGCCGCCTACACCCGCGGTGACGTGGCCGACGAGCAGATGTCCGCCCTGGCCATGGCCATCCTGCTCAACGGCATGAACCGGCGCGAGATCGCCGACTGGACGCAGGCCATGATCCGGTCGGGCGAGCGCATGGACTGGTCGATGCTCGACCGGCCCACGGCCGACAAGCACTCCACGGGCGGCGTCGGCGACAAGATCACGCTGCCGCTGGCGCCGCTGGTGGCGGCGTGCGGGGCGTACGTGCCGCAGCTGTCCGGGCGCGGGCTCGGGCACACCGGCGGCACCCTGGACAAGCTGGAGTCCATCCCGGGCTGGCTGGCCTCGCTCTCCAACGACCAGATGCTGCACGTCCTGCGCACGGCCGGGGCGGTGGTCTGCGCGGCGGGCTCCGGGCTGGCCCCGGCCGACAAGAAGCTCTACGCGCTGCGCGACGTCACCGGCACCGTCGAGTCGATCCCGCTGATCGCGTCGTCGATCATGTCGAAGAAGATCGCCGAGGGCACCGGCTCGCTGGTGCTCGACGTGAAGGTGGGCTCCGGGGCGTTCATGAAGACGACCGAGAGCGCCCGCGAGCTGGCCGAGACCATGGTCGCGCTCGGGAGCGACGCGGGCGTGCGCACGGTCGCCCTGCTGACGGCCATGGACCGGCCGCTCGGCCGGGCGGTGGGCAACGCGCTGGAGGTCGAGGAGTCGATCGAGGTGCTGGCCGGGGGCGGGCCGTCCGACGTGGTCGAGCTGACCGTACGGCTGGCGCGCGAGATGCTGGCGGCGGCCGGGGTCTCCGGCAAGGACCCGGCCGACGCGCTGCGCGACGGCTCGGCCATGGACGCGTGGCGGCGGATGATCTCCGCCCAGGGCGGCAACCCCGACGCGGTCCTGCCGCGGGCGGCCGAGAGCATGACGGTGGCGGCGCCGTCGTCCGGCGTGCTGGCCCACCTCGACGCGTACGCCGTGGGGCTGGCCGCCTGGCGGCTCGGCGCCGGGCGGGCGCGCAAGGAGGACCCGGTGTCGTTCGGGGCCGGGATCGTGCTGCACGCCAAGCCCGGCGACCTGGTGCGCGAGGGCCAGCCGCTGCTGACGCTGCACGCGGACGAGACGGCCAGGTTCGAGCGGGCGCTGGACGCGCTGGACGGCGGCTACGAGGTCGCCGAGTCGGGGCGCGAGCTGCTGCCCCTGGTCATCGACCGCATCGGCTGACCACCGCAAGCACGCGTGCGCGGCGGCCGGACCCTCTGCCCGGGGACGGCCGCCGCCTTCAGGTGGTGACGGCGGGGACTTCGGGCACGTCGGTGAAGACGCCCGCGAGCACCGCGCGCTGCGTGGGCAGCGCCTCGGTGTACCGGGCGCGCCCCTCGTCGGTGATGCAGACGAACACGCCCCGGCGGTCGGAGTCGCACGTGCCGCGGGTGACGAACCCGCTCTTCTCCAGCCTGGCCACGACCCTGGACAGGGCGCTCTGGCTCAGGTGGACCTCTTCGCAGAGCTCCTGGATGCGCAGCTTCCTGTCGTGGTGGACGATCCGGTCGAGCACCTCGAACTCGCTGGGCCCGAGCCCGTGCCGCTCGCCCAGCTCCCGCTCCAGCGCGCACATGGCCTTCGCGTGTTTGGCCAGGACGTAATGCCAGGTCTCGACCACGAACTCCTCGTCCATGTCGCGGAGGTTACCATCTCGGGAAGTTTCATGCAACGACATTAAATGCGCTTGCATTAGATGCTGGTGCATGTATTGTTCTGACTCATGTCCTCTTCCTCATCCCGTTGGGGCGCGCTCGCCGTGCTCTGTGCAGTGATCTTCCTTGACGCCCTTGATGTCTCCATGGTCGGTGTCGCCCTGCCGGCCATCCAGCACGATCTGGGTCTCAGCACGTCTTCCCTGCAGTGGGTGGTCAGCGGCTACGTGCTCGGCTATGGCGGTCTTCTGTTGCTCGGGGGCAGGACCGCCGACCTGCTCGGGCGGCGCAGGGTGTTCCTGGTCGCTCTGGGCGTCTTCGCCGTCGCGTCGTTGCTGGGTGGTGTCGTGGACGACGGGGGCCTGCTGATCGCCGCCCGGTTCGTCAAGGGTGTGGCCGCCGCGTTCACCGCGCCCGCCGCTTTGTCGATCATCACCACCACGTTTCCTGAGGGCCCGGAGCGCAACAAGGCACTGAGCATCTTCACCGCCTGCGGCGCGAGCGGCTACTCGCTCGGCCTCGTGCTCTCCGGCCTGCTGACCGAGATCGGCTGGCGGTGGACGCTCCTCATGCCGGTGCCGGTCGCGGTCATCGCGCTGATCGCCGCGTTGAAGGTGCTGCCGAAGGGCCGGGAGGAGCGCGCCGAGGGCGGCCACGACCTCGTCGGCGCCGTGCTGATCACCGCTTCGATGCTGCTGCTGGTCTTCACCGTCGTGCAGGCTCCCGAGGCCGGTTGGGCCTCGTTCCAGACGATCGGCTCGCTGGTGGCCGTGGCGGTGCTGCTCGGCCTGTTCGTCCTCACCGAGCTGCGGATGAAGCACCCGCTGGTGCGGCTCGGCATCCTGCGCTCGGGCCACATCGTCCGGGCCAACCTGGGGCTGCTCATCCTGATGGGCTCGTACGTGGCCTTCCAGTTCGTGGCCATGCAGTACTTCCAGAACCTGCTCCACTGGTCGGCGCTCGGCACCGCCCTGGCGTTCCTGCCCGCGGGCCTGCTCGTCGCGGTCAGCTCGACCAAGATGGGCGACTTCGCCGACAGGTTCGGCACCGGCAAGCTGATCGTCATCGGCGCCGCGGCCCTGGCCGGCGGTTACGCGATCTTCCTGGGCATCGACGAGACGCCGAGCCTGGGCGGCATGGTGCTCCCCGGCATGGTCCTGCTGGGCATCGCGTTCGCTCTGTCCTTCCCCTCGCTGAACATCCAGGCCACCAACGGTGTGGACGACGACGAACAGGGCCTGGCCTCCGGGCTGCTCAACACCTCCGGCCAGGTCGGCGGCGCGATCGTGCTGGCCGTGGTGACCGCCGTGCTGACCTCGGGCGGCGAGACGCTGTCGATCGGCGCGCTGCGCTCGGCGATCGTGGTCGCGCTGGTGCTGGCCCTGGTCGGGCTGGTGATCTCGGCCACCGGGCTGCGCTCGCGCAAGGCCGCCGCGGTCGAGGCGGAGGACGTGAAGGTCTTCGAGGCCGTCTGACCTCCCTGTGATCGGGAAGAGGGTTCCGCCGGGGGGCGGGGCCCTCTTCCTTTTTCTCCGGGGCCCTCCTCATTTCTCCAGGGCGCCGAGCGGGTCGGAGTAGTCGATCCACTCCGTCGCCGAGTCGCCGAGGTCGGCGCTCTCACCGGTGCGGACGTCCACCTGGACCAGGTGGACGTCCTCCTCGTCCCACAGGCGCACGAGGACCTTGTCGCGGCTCAGCCAGCGCTCCACCCTGATCACTTCGAGGTCGTCGACGTCCAGGCGGGGGCGGGGGCCGGTGACGCGGCCGGTGCGGGCGTCCATGGTGACCAGCCGGTCGTCGGCCGTCACCAGGGCCAGGGAGCGGCCGTCGGGGGCGAGCGCGGCGCCGTGCTCGATGAGGGCGGGGTCGATCCGGAAGCCCTTCGTACGGGCGCCCGCGCCGTCCAGCCTCAGCGTGCTGACGGAGGCGTGGCCGGGGACGGCGGTGGTGTCCCGGCGTTCGGCGACCACCCGCGTGCCGTCGTCGTGGACGGCCAGGATCTCGACGTCCGCGCCGCGGACCGTGCGGGTCGTGCCCGTGCTGAAGTCGAGCACCGCGCTGTCGTCCGCGTCGCCGAAGGACAGCGCGAAGTAGCGGCCGTCCGGGGACGAGCTGATGTGCGCCTCGCCGTCCCCCGCCGTGGCGTCGATGCGCTTGACCACGCCCGTGGGCAGGTCGTGGACCAGGTAACGGCCCTGCGGGTTCTGGTAGAGGAGCCGGTGGCCGTCCTGGCTGAGGGCCAGCGGCATGTACTCGCCGGTGGCGGGGTCGTAGCCGGCCCGCGCGTCCGGCAGCCGCCACTCCTCGCCCGAGCGGGTCGTGAGCACCCACTGGCCACAGGGTTGCGGGTCGCGGGCATCGGCCTCGGCGTCGCGGCAGTAGCCCGGGTAGGCGAAGCGGACCGGGTCGGGGAGCGCGGCGGGCAGCGGGTCGCGGATCTCCTGGGCGGGGGCCCGCGTCCCGGGGGCGAAGGGGGAGCGGTCCGTCGCCTCGTCCATGCGGGCGGCCAGCGCGGACAGCCCCGCGGCGGTCGCCGCGACCATCGCGGCGACCAGGCCGAGGGAGGCGAACGTCCACACCGACGCCCGGATCCTGCGCCGCGCCGTGACCCGGCGCAGCACGGTCTCGGCGAGGTCGGCGAGGCCGGCGCGCGGCATCCCGGCGGCCAGGCCGAGCAGGGCGGCCCGCAGTGCCGGATCCCCGGGCGCGGCGTCGTGGAGGCCCGCCGCAGGGGCGGCGAGCTCGGGAGCGGGGCCGAGCGTCCAGGGGGAGGCAGGTTCGGGAGCGGGGGCGAGCGTCCAGGGGGAGGCGGACGTCGCGCCGTTCCGCGACCGGTCGCCCTGGCGACCCCCGGCCGGGTCCGCCGGGTTCGCGGACGGGTTCGCGGGATCCTCGGGCGGGTTCGCGGGGGCCTTGGTCAGGTCTGCGGGGTTCTCGAACAGGGTCGGGTGGGTGGCGCGGAGCTGGGTGCGGGCTCGTCGCAGTTCGTCGTCCAGCGCGCCGATCCACAGGCCCGTGACCTGGGCCGCGTGCGGCAGGCTCAGCCCGTCGTGGAAGGTGACGACGACGGCCACGCGAGTCCTCGGGGCGAGCCCGGCGAGCAGGTGGCCCTCCGGGACCGGCCAGGGCGCGCCCGTCGCGCCCAGGAACCGTCCGTACAGCTCGCGCAGCACCGCGTCGGCCGGGCGGTGGTAGCGGATCGCGGACCACCGGCGGCAGGACGCGACGAGGGACGCGGTGGCCAGCTCGCGGGCCTTGTCCGCGTCGCCCGTCAGCAGGTAGGCCGTGCGAGCGAAAGAGGGCCCATAAGACGCCAGAAAAGCCGATAAATCGTGGGATTTGCTCACTTGTATGACTCCTTGGAGGTTGATCAGCGTAGAGGCAGTCCCGGCTCCGCGGAAGTGCCCGGGAAACCCCGGGCCGATCCGCCGCCAAGCCGCTTGCAGGCCCGTGGGCTGGGCATCTACCGGGCATGCGCCCGTCATCCCCGGCCGGCGAGCGGTCGTCGCGCCTTCGCCTCGCCGTCCCGCTCGCCTGCCTCGCCGTCCTGACCGCGTGCGGCACCTCCTCGCAGACCGCCCGGCTGGACACCCCCGCGGACACCGGTCCCGGCACCGCCACCCCCCGCAGCGCCCCCTCGGACGTCCCCACCAGCACCGCCGAGGTGGATGTCGAGCGCGACGGCCTCGACCCGGCCGTGGTGACCGGCGTCCGGTACGCGACCCACGACGGTTACGACCGGGTGGTGATCGACCTCAAGGGCGACATCCCCGGCTACAAGGTGAAATGGGTGGACGAATTCCTCCAGGACGGTTCCGGCGAGCCCATGGGCGTCCAGGGCGGCGCGTACCTGCAGCTCACCCTCTTCCCCGCCAACGCGCACGACGACGACGGCTACCCCACCTGGAAGGGCGGGCCCGTCTACCGGGCCGGCCTCAGGAACGTCTCCCACGTCGTCAGGACCGGCGACTTCGAGGGACGCGTGGGCGTCGGCCTGGCGCTCGCCCGCCGGGCCGGCTTCCGGGTGAAGGAGCAGTCCGCGCCGAGCCGGCTGGTGCTCGACGTGGCACACTGAAGCCCGTGGTGAGAAAGATCGAGGGCCCGACCCGCATCCCCGTCCCCGGCGGCAAGATCATCGACGAGCACGTGGGGCGCGTCAACAGCGGCGACGAGCAGGTCTCGATCGCTCACATGACCGCCCCGCCCGGCTGGGCCGAGCCCGCCCAGACCCCGTCGTTCACCGAGTACACCGTGGTCCTGCGCGGCAGCCTGCTCGTCGAGCACGACGGCGGCACGGTCGAGGTCGGCGCGGGCCAGTCGGTGGTGACGTCGCCGGGGGAGAAGGTGCGCTACAGCGTGGGCCCCGACGGCGCCGAGTATGTCGCCGTGTGCCTGCCCGCCTTCACCCCGGAGAGCGCCGGCCGCGACTGACCGCCCGCGACCGACCGGCAGGCCGGCAGGCCGGTCGCGCCGCACGGACGTGCCTCACGGGTGTGCCGGGAGGGTTGTCCACAGGCGGGCGCGACGTGTGCGGCGGCGGAGGAGTGTGCTCATATCATGGCCAGATGAGCCCCACGCTTGACAAGATCCGGCAGGCTCCCAAGGTGTTGTTGCACGATCACCTCGACGGCGGGCTGCGCGCCGAGACGATCGTCGAGCTCGCACGGGAGATCGACTACGGGCGGCTGCCCTCCACCGACCCCGACAATCTGCGCCTCTGGTTCGAGGAGGCCGCCGACTCCGGCTCGCTGGAGCGCTACCTGGAGACCTTCGACCACACGGTCGCGGTCATGCAGACCCGCGAATCCCTGGTCCGGGTGGCCGCCGAGTGCGCCCGCGACCTCGCCGACGACGGCGTGGTCTACGCCGAGGTGCGCTTCGCCCCCGAGCAGCACACCACCATGGGGCTGAGCCTCGACCAGGTGGTGGAGGCGGTGCTCGAAGGGTTCACGCTGGGCTCGCAGGGGCGCGGCATCCGGGTCGGCACGCTGCTGACCGCGATGCGCCACATGGCTCGCTCGATGGAGATCGCCGAGCTGGCCGTCCGCTACCGCGACGTCGGCGTCGTGGGGTTCGACATCGCCGGGGCCGAGGCCGGCTACCCGCCCACCCGGCACCTCGACGCCTTCGAATACCTCCAGCGGGAGAACGCGCACTTCACGATCCACGCCGGCGAGGCGTTCGGGCTGCCGTCGATCTGGCAGGCCATCCAGTGGTGCGGCGCCGACCGGCTGGGCCACGGCGTCCGGATCATCGACGACATCACCGTGGCCGGCGACGGGTCGGCCAAGCTGGGGCGGCTGGCGGCGTACGTGCGCGACAAGCGCATCCCGCTGGAGATGTGCCCCACGTCCAACCTCCAGACCGGGGCCGCCGACTCGATCGCCGAGCACCCCATCGGGCTGCTGCGCAGGCTGCACTTCCGGGTCACCGTCAACACCGACAACCGGCTGATGAGCTCGACGAGCGTGTCCCTTGAGTTCGCCAAGCTGGTCGAGGCGTTCGGCTACGGCTGGGACGACCTGCAGTGGTTCACGGTCAACGCGATGAAGTCGGCCTTCCTGCCGTTCGACGAGCGGCTGGCGTTGATCAACGGCGTGATCAAGCCGGGGTTCGCGCAGATCAAGTGGCAGCCGTGAAACACACCTACCGGTCCAAGACCGGGTTCGTGCTGGGCTGCGCCTGGCTGGTCTTCGTGGCGTTCAACGTGTGGGACCTGACGGCCCACTACAACGGCAAGCCGTCCATGGTGGCGCTGGCCGTGCTCGGGGCGATGACGGCGCTCGTCTACGCGATCGCGGTCCGGCCCGCCACCGTGGTCGGCGAGGAGGGGCTGCTGGCCCGCAACCCGCTGCGCACGACGTTCCTGCCGTGGGCGTCCGTGGGCGAGGTGACGGTCACCCACTCCATCGCGGTCCGTTACGGCGGCGAGGGCGCCGACGAGCAGGTGCTGCGGTTGTGGACGCCCATGAGCAGCGCCAGAGAGCGGTCCAAGGCGCAGCGGCGCGGCGTGCCCAAGCCCCAGCGGGGCGGCGGCCGGTTCCGGGTCGAGGCCACGGTCAGCAAGGCCGAGCAGGCCGCCGCCGAGGCGTTCACCGGCAAGACCCACGCCGACTTCGTGGGCGACCAGATCCGCGACCGCGCCGAGGCCGCCCACCGCCGCGCGGACCCGGCGGCCGCGGCGGCACCGGTCAAGGTCACCTGGTCCTACGACTCGATCGCCGTCCTCGTGGTCGCGGTCGCCCTGATCATCGCCGCCATCGTCATCGCCTGACCGCCCCCGGCCCGAAGGCACGGGCCTAGGGCAGGGTCGGCGAGCCGAAGGGGGTGGCGGGTCAGGGGGTTCGGCGGGTCAGGAAGCGGGTCATGCCGGCCTGGGCCAGGCCCGACTGCTCCACCTGCCGGGCGGCCACGGTCTCGGCCTCGAAGGCGCGCTCGACCTCGGCCAGCGGCGGGCGCAGCAGCCCCAGGTGCACGGCGGTGGCGGTGCCCGGCCGGGTCCAGTGGCGCACCCGCGCGATCGCCGTCTCCACCAGCTCCTCGGGGGGCACGAGCTCGTCCAGCAGCCCGGCCGCCAGCGCGTCGGCGGCGTTCAGCCGGGCCGAGTCCAGCACCAGCCGCAGTGCCCGGCCGCCGGCCAGCCGGAGCAGCAGGTGGCTTGCGGCGTTCGAGATCGACAGGCCGAGGTGGTTCTCGGGGAAGAAGCACTCGGCGGCGGGGGCGCCGATGCGGCTGTCGAAGCAGAGCGTCCACTCGGCGGCGCCGCCGACGGCCAGGCCGTTGACCGCGGCGACCACCGGCACCCGGGTCTCCAGCACGGCCCTGGTCATGTCGTGGAACAGCTCGACCTCCGCCTCCAGCGGCTTGCCCGCCGCCTCGGCGATGTCCTCGCCCGCCGAGAACGCCCGGCCGGCGCCGGTCACCACGATGCCCCTGGCGGTGCGGCCGTGCGCGCGGACGGCCGCGGCCAGGTCCTTGCGCATGCCGGCGGTCAGGGCGTTCAGCTTCTCGGGGCGGGCGAGGGTGATCAGGGCCACCTCGTCGCGTACGGTCACGTCGATCATGCCGGGTCCTCCGTGGGGATGGCGGGGGCGGCGCGCTGGTCGCGGCCGGGGCGGAGCAGGTGGCGCTTCTCGATGCGGGCGGACGGGGTGAGCGTGAACGACTCCACGAACTCCACGTACGCCGGCACCTTGAAGCGGGCCAGGCGTTCCCTGGCGTGGGCGATGACGGCGGCGGCCGTGCCGGCGTCGGCGGCGTGACCGGGGCGGAGCTGGAGGAACGCCTTGGGCAGCTCGCCGAAGAGGTCGTCGGGGATGGGCACCAGGGCCGCGGACAGGACCGCGGGGTGCCCGGCGAGCACGCTCTCGACCTCGGCGCACGAGATGTTCTCACCGCCCCTGCGGACCATGTCCTTCAGCCTCCCGGCGTGCCGGATGCGGCCTCGCGCGTCGCGGACGCCGAGGTCGCCGGTGTGGTACCAGCCGCCGCGGAAGGCGTGCGCGGTGGCCTCGGGGTGGTTCCAGTAGCCGGTCATCATGGGCGTGCCGCGGACCAGGATCTCGCCCGTCTCCTCGTCGAGCCGGACCTCCTTGCCGGGCGGCGGCGTGCCCAGCGCGCCGGTGCCGACGGTGTCGTCGGCGTCCGGGTCGGCCATCAGGTCGCAGCCGCTCTCGGTGGAGCCGTACAGCTCGCGCCAGGGCGCGCCCCAGCGCTCCTCGAACGCGCGGTGCAGGCCGGGCGCGATGCCCGAGCAGAGCACGAGCCGCATCCGGTTGTCGCGGTCGAGGGGGCTCGGCGGCTGCTTGTGCATCAGCAGGGGCATGGTGCCCAGCACGTACGTGAGGGTCGCGCCGTGCTCCCGGACGGCGGGCCAGAAGCCCGAGGCGGAGAAGCGGGGGAGCACCACCTGCGGGATGCCGCCGAGCAGGCAGAGCAGGGTGGTCCACTGCGGGTCCATGTACGAGTACGCCTGGGCGATCAGCAGGACGTCGTCGTCGCGCAGGCGGACGAGGTCGGCGACGACGCAGGCGGTCCTGACCCAGTAGTCGTGGGTGAGCAGGCAGGCTTTGGGGAACCCCGTCGTCCCCGACGTGTACTGAAAATTGGCGACATTGTCCGCGTCGAGGGATATGTCGAGAGGTGGGCCATCCGTCAGCTCGTCCACCAAGTGCACCACGCCCGGCACGCGCGCGGCGTGCTCCGCGCCGGTCAGGGTGGCGACGGCGCCGGAGTCGCGCAGGACGTGCTCCAGATCGGCGGCCTGGTACCGCACGTTCACGGGGACGGTGACCGCCCCCGCCTTCAGGACGGCGAACCAGGTCAACGGCCACCACGGCTCGTTGTCCAGCATGACGGCCACCCGGTCGCCGGGGCGTACCCCCTGGCCGGCCAGCGCGCGGGCCAGACGGTCGGAGACGGCGTCGGCCTCGGCGAAGCTCAGCGAGGCCGCCGGGAGGGCGGGTGAGGAGGCGGGGAAACGGAGGAACTCGCGCTCGCCGTACGTGCTAGCGGCGTGCCTCAGCAGGTCGGGGATCGTGGTGTGCATCCGGCGGCTCCCACGGGAAGACGGGCAGCAGGCGTCGATCGAGGGGCGCCACGACCGGGCCGGCGGCGCGTACGGCGGCCAGGCCGATCGTGACGAACTCCGCGCACACCTGCTCCAGCGTCGAGTCCCCGTCGGGGCGGTACCACTCGCTGGTGCCGGTGCACATGGACATGAGGGCGAGGCGGGTCAGCTTCTGGTCGGCGACGTGGAAGACGCCTTCGGCGACGCCGTCGGCCAGGGCGCTCTTCCAGTGGCTCTCGTAGGCGTCGCGCAGGGCGATGACCTCGGTGTGCGCGGGCGAGCCGGGGGTCAGGGAGCGGAGCTCGCCGTCCATGACGCGGCTGGTCAGGGGGGTGAGCGCGTGCAGGGCGGTGAGCGAGGTGATCAGCAGGGCGAGGCGGTCGGCGGGACGGGTGGCCCCGTCCAGGACGCGGGCGGTCGAGTCGATCAGTCCTTGCAGGCCGGTCCGCATGAGGTCGGCCAGCAGGGCTTCCTTGCTGTGGACGTGGTGGTAGACGCCGGCGTTGGTCAGGTTCACCGCTCTGGCCAGGTCTCTGATGCCGGTGGCGGCGTAGCCCTGCTGGGCGAAGAGCCGCACCGCGGCCGTCCTGATCCGGAGCAGCGGGTCCACGTCCATGGCGACCTAACGAACGTTCGGTTGCTTCTTATGCTGGAAAATACCCCATGTCCCTAGAAATCGCCATAGGTTGACTCTGACACCGTGTGAGCCCCTACTTCTGGACCCGACATGTTCAGCATCGGAGATTTCGCTCGGCTGGGGCTCGTGTCCGTACGCATGCTCCGCCACTACGACGCCATCGGCCTGCTGCGCCCCGCGCACGTGGACCCGCTCACCGGTTACCGGTCCTACCAGGCCGCGCAACTGGCCAGACTCAACCGGATCGTCGCCATCAAGGACCTCGGCTTCACGCTGGAACAGGTCCGGACGATCCTGGACGAGAAGGTCAGCACCGAGGAGCTGCACGGCATGGTACGGCTGCGCCGCGCCCAGCTGGAGGCGCAGATCAACGCCGACCTGGCCAGGCTGCGCGGCGTCGAGGCGAGACTCCGCAGCATCGAGACGGAGGGGCACATGAGAACCGCGGAAGTCGTGCTGAAGAAGATCGACCCGGTCCGGGTCGCGCAGCTCAGCGCCAGGGCGGCCAGCTACGAGGGCGAGGACGTCGGCCCGGTGATCGGGCCGCTGTTCGAGGAGATCTGCGCCCGCGTGGAGCGGGCGGACGTCCGGGTGGCCGGCCCCGGCCTGGCCTACTACCGCCAGGAGGACGACGGCTCGGTCATGGTCCACGCCTGCCTGCCGGTCAACGTGGACCCCGATCCCCGCCACGACTTCGAGATCAGGGACCTGCCCGCGATCGGCACGGCGGCCACGATCATCCACCACGGCCCGATGGAGGCCGTCGGACCGACCTTCCAGGCCTTGGCCCACTGGATCGAGGAGAACGGCTACCGCTCGCTCGCCCTGGCGAGAGAGGTGTCGCTGCACTGCCCGCAGGACCGCGCGGAATGGGTGCACGAGCTGCAGATCGAGGTGGCCCCGGCCTAGTGGAGGCGAGCGAGCTGGAACACCACCGGGTCGAGCTGACCGGCTACTGCTACCGGATGCTCGGCTCGGGCTTCGAGGCCGAGGACGCGGTGCAGGAGGCGTTCGTCAGGGCGTGGCGCACGTACGAGCCCGGGCGGGGGCCGTTGCGCCCGTGGTTGTTCCGGCTCGCCACGTCCGTCTGCCTGGACATGCTGCGCGGGCCGCAGCGGCGGGCGCGGGCGATGGACCTCGGGCCGGCGGCGCGTCCCGGTGACCCGCTCGGCGATCCGCTGCCGGGGGACGCCTGGGTGTGGCCGGTGCCCGACGGGCGCGTGTTGCCGGCCGACCCGGCGGAGCTGGCGGTGGCCAGGGAGAGCGTGCGGCTGGCGTTCGTGGCCGCGCTGCAACGGCTGCCGCCGCGCCAGCGGGCCGTGCTCATCCTGCGCGACGTGCTGAAGTGGCGGGCCGCCGAGGTGGCGGACCTGCTGGGGACGAGCGTCGCGTCCGTGAACGGCGCGTTGCAACGGGCCCGCGCCCGGCTCCCGGCGGTCGCCCCGGAGGACGCCGCGGAGGACGCCGCGGTGGACGGCAGGCTGCTCGACCGCTACGTCGCCGCCTTCGAGCGGTACGACGTGGCCGCGCTGGTCTCGCTGCTGCACGAGGACGCGACGATGTCGATGCCGCCGTTCGCGTGGTGGCTGCGCGGCCGGGAGGCGGTCAGGGCGGTCCTGTCGGCCGCCGGAGCGCCCTGCGCGAACGACCGCCTGCTGCCGGCTCGGGCGAACGGCGCGCCCGCCTTCGCCCAGTACCGGGACGGGGAGGCGTTCGCCCTGGTAGTCCTGGAGATCGGCGGCGGAGTCGTCACCGGCGTGACCACCTTTCTCGATCCCCGGCTCGTGCCGTCCTTCGGCCTGCCGATGAGTTTCGGACAGCCGCTCCGTACCGACAGGTGAAGGAGGACAGACACATGCCACAGATCGTCGAACTTCCCGAGCGTCCCTACCTCGGGATCAGGAAGACCGTCACGATGACCAGCTTCGGTCTCGTCGGAGACCGGATCGCGGAGATGATCGGCTGGCTCGCCGAGCGCGGGCACACGATGGCCGGAGCCCCGTTCTTCCGGTACCACAGCATCGACCTGCCGCAGGACCGGCTGGTGGTGGAGGCGGGCGTGCCCGTCACCGAGCCTGTGGAGGGCGAGGGCGAGTTCCACGCGGGCACGCTGCCCGCGGGCCGTTTCGTCACCGAGTCCCACCACGGCCACCCCGACCAGCTCTCCGGCGTCATCGAGTCGGTGCTGACGTGGGCCGCCGAGCAGGGCCTGACCTGGGACCTGACCGAGAAGGACGGCATCGAGCACTGGGGCTGCCGGCTGGAGCTCTACCAGACGGACCCGCGGATCGAGCCCGACCTGAACAACTGGGACATCGACCTGCAGTTCCGCCTGGCCTGAGCCGGCCCTCACGCCGCGTTCGCGCGGGGCAGCAGCGAGGTCAGCAGCGCGGCCAGCACGAACAGGGCCGCGCCCGCCAGGCCGATCGCCACGATCCCGCTGAAGAACGCGGCGTGACTGGCCGCCAGCAGCTCGGCGGCCCGCGCCGGGGCGAGCGTTCCGGCCACGGCCGCCGCGCCCGCCAGGGTCTCCCTGGCCGCGTCGGGCACGTGCGCGGGCAGGGCGTGGTGGTAGACGGCCGCGGCGACCGTGCCGAGCAGGGCCAGGCCGAGCGTCCCGCCCAGGAAGTTGCCCGACTCGGCCAGCGAGGCCGCCGACCCGGCTTTCTCGGGCGGCACCGAGCCGACCACGATCCCCGTGCCCAGGGCGAACAGCGGGCCGGTGCCCAGCGCCAGCACGGTGATGGCGGTGATCACCACCGGCAGCCCGGCCTCGGCCTGCGTGAGCAGCGCCGCCCCGGCGGCCGACAGCGTCAGGCCGCCCATGACGGCGGCGCGGGGGGCGACGCGGCGGGTCAGGGCCGGGGTCAGCGTGGTGCCCAGCGCGACGCCGAGCCCCATGGGCGCGAACCACAGCGCCGACTGCGCCGGGGTGTACCCCAGCACCGACTGCAGGTACTGGGTGACCAGGAGCCCGGTGCCCGCCATGGCGATGCCCGCCAGCACGAGCGCGGTCAGGATCAGGGTGAGCGGACGCTGGGCGAACAGGCGCAGGTTGAGCAGGGGAGCGTCGAGCGTGAGCTGCCGCCGTACGAACGCCGCCCCGAACGCGAGACCGGCCGCGATCGCGGCGAGCGGCGCGCCGGGCCCGGCCGACGCCGACGAGGCGGCCAGCTCCTTGACGCCCCAGACCACCGGCAGGATCGCCAGCATCGACAGCGCGACGCTGGCCAGGTCCATGCGTCCGCCGTCCGGGTCGCGGAACTCCGGCAGCAGCAGCACGCCGCCCACCAGCAGCACCGCGATCACGGGGACGGCCATCAGGAACACCGACCCCCACCAGAAGTGCTCCAGCAGCAGCCCGCCGACGACCGGCCCGAGCGCGGCCCCGGCGAACTGGCAGGTGGCCCAGACGGCGATGGCCGTGCCGCGCTGCCGGGCGTCGCGGAACATGTTCGTGATGAGCGCGAGCGTGGAGGGCATGAGCGTGGCGCCGGCGACGCCCAGCACCGTACGGGCGGCGATCAGCATGGCGGGGCTGGCCGCGTACGCCGCCACGAGGGAGGCGACGCCGAAGGCCGCCGCGCCGGTCAGCAGCAGCCGGCGGCGGCCGATGCGGTCGCCGAGGCCGCCCATCGTGATCACCAGCCCGGCGACCATGAACCCGTAGATGTCGATGATCCACAACTGCTGGACGGCGGTCGCCCCCAGCTCCACGCTCAGCCGGGGCAGCGCCAGGAACAGCGCGTTGATGTCGACCGCGACGAGCAGGGTGGGCAGGGCGAGCACCGCCAGCCCGGCCCATTCGCGCCGCCCGGCCCTGGGCTCGGCGGCGGTCTCGGTGAGATGCGGCATGTCGGGAGCCTCCTGGTGTCGTCCGTTTCACCAGGAGGTCGGAGCCCGGCTCGCGCGCTCGACGTGCTTTCCGGAAAAGTTTCGCGGGGCATGTCGAGAGGGACGCGCCGGCTCCGACCCCAGCACGACGGAACTCGCCCGACCACGAGGAGAGACGATGAAGTTTCTGTTGATCATGCAGGTGAACCAGCAGGTCATGGACACCCTGAGCGAGGAGCAGCGCGAACTGATCATGAGCGGCCACGGCGCGTTCATGAAGACGATCCAGGAGTCCGGCGAGATGATCGGCACGCAGGCGCTCGGCGACCCGTCCACCAGCGCCGTCGTCCGCACCCGCAACGGCCTGCCGGCCGTGACCGACGGCCCCTTCCTGGAGGCCAAGGAGTACATGGGCGGCTACTACATCGTCGACTGCGAGAGCCGCGAGCGGGCGATCGAGCTGGCCGGGATGATCCCCGACAGCAAGATCGAGGGCCTGGCGATCGAGGTCCGGCCGATCATGTTCTCGGCGGGCGCCGACATGTGACCGGGCGGTGGGCCCGCGGCGCGGGCCCACCGGTCTACAGGCCCAGGCAGGCGGTCAGGTCGGCCTTGAGGCCGTCGAGGTCGCGGGCGGCCGACGCGCGCGCCTGCGCCACCTCGCCGGTCACCGGCACCACGACCTCCAGGTAGCACTTCAGCTTGGGCTCGGTGCCCGACGGGCGGACCACGACGCGCCCGCCGTCCGACAGGTGGAAGCGCAGGCCCTCGGTCGGGGGCAGGCCGCCGTCGCCGCGGCTCAGGTCGTCCACGGCCTCGACCGTGTGGTCGCCCAGCGTGGCGGGCGGGGCGGCGCGCAGGCGGTCCATCGCGCCGGAGATCAGCGACAGGTCGGCGACCCGGAAGCTGAGCTGGGACGTCGCGTGCAGGCCGTACCGGACGGCCTGGTCGTCGAGCAGGTCGAGCAGCGTGCGGCCGGCGCGCTTGGCGGCGGCGGCGACGGCGGCCACGGTCAGGGCCGCGCCGATGCCGTCCTTGTCGTGGACCGGCAGGCCGGCGTCGGAGCCGACGCAGTAGCCGATGGCCTCCTCGTAGCCGAAGACCAGGCCCTCGCCCGCCTTGACGATCCACTTGAACCCGGTCAGCGTCTCGCCGTAGCGCACGCCGTGGGCCTGCGCGATCTTGCTCAGCAGGGTCGAGGAGACGATCGTGGTGGCCACCAGCCGGTCGCCGGTGGTGTGCGTGATCACGTGCTCGGCCAGCAGGCCGCCGACCTCGTCGCCGGTCAGCATGCGGCACGTGCCGTCGGGCAGCGGCACGCCGACCGCGCACCGGTCGGCGTCGGGGTCGTTGGCCAGCACCAGGTCGGAGCCGAGCTTGGCGGCCAGCGCGACCGCCAGGTCCATCGCGCCCGGCTCCTCCGGGTTGGGGAAGGCCACCGTCGGGAAGTCGGGATCGGGGTTGCGCTGCTCCTCCACGGCCATCGGCGTCTCGAAGCCCGCCGCGAGGAAGGCCCCCGTCAGCGTCCCCGAGCCCACCCCGTGCAGCGGCGTGTACGCCACCCGCAGCTCGCGCGCCTGGCCCAGCGGCAGGGCGGTCACCGCGTCGATGTAGTCGTCGACGATGTCCTCGCCCAGCTCGGTGAGCGTGCCCGGACCGTCGAGAGGGAGCTGGTCGACCCGGCCCACCGCGTCGATGGCGGCCGAGATCTCCCGGTCGACCGGCGGCACGATCTGCGAGCCGTCACCCCAGTAGACCTTGTAGCCGTTGTCCCTGGGCGGGTTGTGGCTGGCGGTGACCGTCACGCCCGCGTCGGCCCCGAGATGGCGCACGGCGAAGGCCAGCACCGGCGTGGGCAGCGGGCGCGGCAGCAACGAGACGTGCAGCCCCGCGCCGGTCAGGACGGCGGCGGTGTCCCTGGCGAACACGTCGGACTTGTGCCGGGCGTCGTAGCCGATCACGACGTGCTTGCCGGCGCCGAGCACGCCGGCCAGGCCGGCGGCGGCGCGCATGACGGTGACCCGGTTCATCCGGTTGGGGCCCGCGCCCAGCTCGCCGCGCAGGCCGGCGGTGCCGAACTCCAGCTTGGCCTGGAACCGCTCGCGAAGGGCGGGCAGGTCGTCGTCCTCCAGGAGGTCGGACAGCTCGGCCCGGGTGTCGGGGTCGGGATCCTGGGCCAGCCACTGGCGGGCGCGGCGCAGCAGGTCGGCGTCCACGGGCGGGAGCGGGACGTCCCCGTCGGCCTCCGGCGGGATGCCGGCGGTCACAGGCGGTCCACCACCTTGGCCAGCAGCACGCCCATGCGGGCGGCCGTGGCGCGGCCCACCTCCAGGACCTCCTCGTGGTTGAGCGGCTCGCCGGACAGGCCCGCCCCCGGGTTGGTGACCAGGGAGACGCCGAGCACCTCCAGGTTCGCCTCGCGGGCGGCGATGGCCTCCAGCACGGTGGACATGCCCACCAGGTCGCCGCCGAGCGTGCGCAACATCCGGATCTCCGCCGGCGTCTCGTACGTCGGGCCGCGGAAGGCCACGTAGACGCCGTCGGCCAGGGTCGGGTCGATCTCGCGGACCAGGGCGCGCAGGCGGCGCGAGTAGACCTCGGTGAGGTCGATGAAGGTGGTGCCGGTGATCGGGTTGGCGCCGGTCAGGTTGATGTGGTCGCTGATCAGCACCGGGTCGCCGACGTTCTGGGTCTCCGGCCGCAGGCCGCCCGCCGCGTTGGTCAGCACGACCGTGCGCACCCCCGCCGCGGCCGCCGTGCGCACGCCGTGGACGACCGCGTCGACGCCGAGGCCCTCGTACAGGTGCGTGCGGCCGAGGAAGACCAGCGCGTGCCGCCCGGACGGCGTGCGCACGACGCGGATCTTGCCGCCGTGCCCGGCCACGGCGGGGGCGCGGAAGCCGGGCAGATCGGTGAACGGGATCTCGGCCACGGTCTGCCCGATCGCGTCGGCGGCGGGGACCCACCCCGACCCCATGACGAGGGCCACGTCGAAGGTGTCGAGGCCGGCCGCGCCGGTCAGGGCGGCGGCGGCTTCTGCGGCCAGGGTGTATGCGTCGTTGCTCACATCTCAGTAGTTTAGGAGCAGCCTGTCCAGAACCCGCACCCCGAACTGCAGCGCGTCCACCGGCACCCGCTCGTCCACGCCGTGGAACATCGAGGCGAAGTCCATGTCGCCGGGCAGCCGCAGCGGCACGAACCCGAACCCGCGCACGCCCAGGTCGGCGAAGAAGGTCTTGTTGTCGGTGCCGCCCGACATGCAGTACGGCACCGCCCGCGCGGTCGGGTCCTCGGCCTTCAGCGCCGCGATCATCGACTCGACCAGCGCGCCGTCGAACGTCGTCTCCAGCGCGATGTCGTGGTGCACGAACTCGCGGCGCACGTTCGGCCCGATCAGCGAGTCGACGGTCTTGAAGAACTCCTCCTCGAAGCCGGGCAGGAAACGCCCGTCCACGACGGCCGTGGCCTGGCCGGGGATGACGTTCGACTTGTAGCCGGCGTCGAGCTGGGTCGGGTTGGTGGTGTGGCGCAGCGTCGCGCCGACGAACCGCACCAGCGGGCCGAGCTTGTCCAGCAGCGGGGCCGGGTCGTCCTCGTCGAACGGCAGGCCGAAGGCGTCGGCGACCTCGGTGAGGAACTGGCGCACGGTCGGCGTGTAGGTGAGCGGCCACTCGTGCCCGCCGAGCCGGGCCACGGCCTTGGCGACCTCGGTGACCGCGTTGTCGGAGTTGAGCATCGAGCCGTGCCCGGCGGTGCCGTCGGCGACCAGCTTCATCCAGGCCAGGCCCTTCTGGGCGGTCTCGATCAGGTACAGCCGCAGCGACGGGTCGACCTCCAGCGAGTAGCCGCCGACCTCGCTGATGGACTCGGTCACGCCCTCGAACAGCTCGCGGTTGTTGGCCGTGAGGTACTTGGCGCCGTACACGCCGCCGGCCTCCTCGTCGGCGACCCAGGCGAAGACGATGTCGCGGCGCGGACGGCGTCCCTCGCGCTTCATCTGGCGCAGCACGGCCAGCATCATCGCGTCCATGTCCTTCATGTCCACGGCGCCGCGGCCCCAGATGTAGCCGTCCTTGACCTCGCCGGCGAACGGGTCGACCGACCAGTCGGCGGCGTTGGCGGGCACCACGTCGAGGTGGCCGTGGACGAGCAGCGCGGGCAGCGACGGGTCGGTGCCCTCGACGCGGGTGACCACGTTGCCGCGGCCCGGCTCGCTCTCGACGTACGTCGCCTCGATGCCGACCTCGTCCAGCCTGGCCATGACGACCTCGGCCGCGGCCCGCTCGCCGGGGCCGCTGCCGTCCCCGTAGTTGCTGCTGTCGACGCGGATCAGCTCCACGCACAGGTCGGCGACTTCGTTCTCGGCAGGTGTCATGGCGTCTTCTCCAGGGTGAGCAGTCCGGACTTGTGGAGGTGACCGCGCTTGTACGCGCGGGTGATGAGGGTCAGATCGCTGTCGGTGATCTCGTCGAGCCGGCCGAGCACGTCGGTCATGAAACGATAGAGGTCCGCCTCGTGGGCCACCGCCACCTGCACGATGAGGGAGTGGGTGCCCGAGGTGGCGGCGCAGTAACGCACGTTGGGGTGCTCGGCCAGGCGCCGGCCGGTCTCGCCCAGCCCGTACGGCCGCACCTTCAGCCAGAGCATGGCCTCGACCTCCAGCCCGAGCAGCGCGGGCTCGACCTCGGCGCGCGGCAGCAGTAACCGGCGGTCGATGAGCGAGCCGACCCGCCGGCGCGCGGTCGGCACGGACAGGTCGAGCCGTTCGGCGATCGTGGTGAAGGCGGCCCGGCCGTCGGCCGCCAGCAGCTCGGCGATCTCCTTCTCCAGCGGCGACAGGCCGTCTTCGTCGGGCAGGTCGGGGGGCGGCGGCGCGGGGCGCAGCTCGGCCACCTCCCGCTCGGTGAGGAAGGGCGCGTGCCACTCGGCCACGGTGGTGAACGTGTGCAGCACGACCTGGGTCTGCGTCTGGAGCACGCCGTCGATCTCGCTGATGTCGTGGGCCAGGATGGTGTGCAGATCCTGCCGGGACGGCGGCACCAGCTCGCAGGCCAGGTCGGCGGCCCCCGTCAGCGCGTAGACCGACCGCGTGTCGCGCCGGTCGGTGAGCGATCTGGCCACCTGGGCCGCCGTGCCGGGCCGCACCTGGACGTGCAGGTGCGCGGGGCGGCCGTGGCCGGTGCGCAGGTCGTCGTAGATCGCGGTGACGCGGACGACGCCGTCGGCGATGAGCCGCTGGAGCCGGCGGGCGACCGTGCGTTCGTGCTCGCCGACCGCCCTGCCGATCTCGCCCCACGAGGCCCGCGGGCTCACCTGCAGCGCGGCCACGAGCCGCCGGTCGAGAACGTCCACCTGCAACCGCTTCCGTGTCGGGTTTGTAAATAATTGCCCAGACATTTGACTGTTTCGGTCTTCCGAATGCACAGTAAGCCATCACTCCACGTGTCAGCAAAAGGAGCACATGCCGTGTCGACCTCCCCCGTCGTGCAATCGCCGCTCGGCATACCGAAGAGCAGGGTCCGTCAGCTCATGGCGGCCAGCATCGGCAACGTGGTCGAGTGGTACGACTGGTACGCCTACACCTTCCTGGCCACGGTCTTCTCGGCGCAGATCTTCCCCGACAGCTCCGGCAACAGCCTGGTGCCGCTGCTGAGCTCGTTCGCGGTGTTCGCGGTGGGCTTCTTCATGCGGCCCCTGGGCGGCCTGCTGGTGGGCGCGTTCGCCGACCGGTACGGCCGCAAGTCCGCGATGACCTTCACCATCATCCTGATGGGCGGCGGCTCGCTGCTGCTCGGCCTGACCCCCACCTACGAGGCCGTGGGCCTGCTGTCGCCGGTCATCCTGACGCTGGCCCGGCTGATCCAGGGCCTGTCCGTGGGCGGTGAGTTCGCCGCCGCCACCACGTTCCTCGTCGAGTCGGCCCCGCCGCGCCGCCGCGGCCTGTTCTCCTCCTTCCAGTACGTCAGCACCACCATCGGCCAGCTCATCGCCTCCGGCCTGGCCGCGGTGCTCACCTCGACGCTGGTCAAGGAGGACATGAGCTCCTACGGCTGGCGCATCCCGTTCCTGGTGGGCGCGCTGCTCAGCCTGGTGGGCCTGTGGATCCGCAAGGGCGCCGACGAGACCTCGGCCGTCGCGGAGGAGATCCAGCGGGGCGAGGTCAAGCGGCCGGGCATGTTCGAGTTCCTCAAGCTCCATCCGAAGTCCGCGCTCACCATCGTCGGCATCACGATCGCCGGCACCGTCGCGTACTACACCTGGACCAGCTTCCTGCCCACCTACGCGCAGATCACGGTCTCGTTCGACAAGGCCGAGTCGCTCCAGGTCGGCACGATCTCGCTGGTGTTCTTCATGCTGCTGCAGCCGCTGCTCGGCCTGCTGTCGGACAAGATCGGGCGCAAGCCGATGCTGATCGCGTTCGGGCTCGGCTTCCTGATCCTGCCGGTGCCGCTGCTCGGCCTGCTCACCGACTCCTTCGCCAGCCTGCTCGTCGTGCAGATGATCGGCATGGTGTTCCTGGGCTGCTTCACCTCGGTCTCGGCCGCGGTGAACTCGGAGCTGTTCCCGACCCGGGTGCGGGCGGCGGGGGCCGGGTTCCCGTACTCGCTGACCGTGGCGATCTTCGGCGGCACCGCGCCGCTGATCGGCACCGCGCTGCAGAAGGCCGGCAACCCCGGGATGTTCCCGTGGTACATGTCCGCCCTGGCGCTGATCTCCACGCTCGTGTACGTCTTCGTGCTGCGCGAGACCAAGGACGAGCCGCTCCGCTAGGGCGCCGAGGTGCAGGGGCGCTCCCGAAGCTCCTTGACGTAGTCGTCGGGGGCGCCCGCGCGCTCGGCCGCGTCGGCCAGGTTGCACAGGTAGCGGGCCGAGGGCAGGCCGCCCTCGTAGCCGTCGAGCACGTAGAACCAGGCGACGACCTCGCCGTCGAGGGTCTGCACCCGCAGCCGCACCTTGTGGTAGGCCCCGCGGACCGCGCCCTCCCACTGGTCGAGCGAGGTCTCCTCCCACTCGGGCACGTCGTAGAGCACGACGAAGACGTGCTCGTCGGGGTCCTCCACGATGGTGGCGAGCGAGCTCTCCCACTTGCTGTCGCCCGGCTGACCGCGCCGTGCAGCTCGGAGACGCCGTTGACGCGCTGGGCCAGGCGCATGCCCATGACGGCCATGTTGAAGCGGCCGGGCTCGGCC
>NZ_JBSFGJ010000047.1:0-37153 GCF_053596515.1 Nonomuraea sp. NPDC001684 | reverse complement strand
GCTTAGACGTTCGTCAAGATAGACGGGGGTCGAAATAAGGGGTGCCTGGTAGACACATGCCCATGAACGCATCTACCGCCCAGCACCTCAACATCCTGTCTGCCGCATTCGCCGTCGAGCATCTGCCGCATGAAGGGGTGCCCGAGGACGATTGGCTGGTGCTCGTCCGCGCTCCGGAAGGGCTGACCGTGGTCCGCGAGGCCAGCGGTGTGGACGAGGCGGAGCAGTGGATCGGCTTCTACGGCGGCGCCACAGCGCATGGCCTGGACATTCCCGGAATGCTGTCCGCGATCGTCAAGCCGCTGGCGGAGGCGGCGATCCCGGTATTCGTCGCCTCGACTTTCCATGCCGACCTGGTTCTGGTTCCCGAGCCGAGGAAACAACAGGCCATCACCGTCCTTGAGGAAGCGGGGCACCAGGTGACGAGCCAGGGCGCGAGTGCCGCCGGGAATCACGCCGCCGGGGCCGCGCAGCCGTAGCGGGGGCCAGGCGAACCAGGGCGGGACGGAAGCCGACCATGAGCGCGCCCCGGTCGCGGGCCTCGCGTACGGGCGCGACGGCGACGGGCCGCCCAGGTCGCCGACGCTTTCGGCGTTCTGTCCGGCCAGGACGGCCCGGCGGCGGCTGGTCAGGTTCGGAGTGGAAGCCCTCAGCTGTCGCCCCTGCGCCGAAGAGTCAGATAGGCTCCAATAACCCGAACATCTATGTTCGAGTTATCGGAGAGGTAGTGGGGCGTGGCACCGCGAGAAGCGCCGAGAGAGGGACGAGCATCAGCAACGGTCAGTTGCCGGTCGGCCAGAACGGTCACGCCGGTCGCCTCAGGCGGCGGACTCGCCGTTTCTCACGACGGGTCAGAGCCGGCCTCGCCACCCGGCCCTTTCCCGGAGGCCCGTCATGCGTAGCGCCGTGCCCCTGGGGGACGACACCGTCGTCGTGCTGCTGCTGGCAGGGCTGATCTTCATGGCGGCCCTGGTGCTGGGCGTATGGAAATACCGGCAGGTGATCCACTCGGCGCGCCACAGGGCTCACCCCTATGTGGACATCGCGCATCGCGCCGCATTGCTGTATTCGTTCGCGACCCTGCTGATCGCTGTCTTCGTCGAGCTGAGCGGCTGGCCGGCGGCAGTCGATCTCGTCGCGGCGGGAGTCGTCGTGGCGTTCTTCGTCGCGGCGATCGCGAGCTACGTCTTTCACGGTCGGCGCCGGGACACCGGCAATCAGTTCCGCCATCCCGTCCGCGGCACAACGGCGTTCATGGCGGTGCTCATCGTGGGCGAGATCGGCGGCTTCGCCGTGCTGCTCGCCGGATTCGCGCAAGCACAACTGCTCTGAATCCTGTCCAGGCCACGCATGCGGTGAGTCCGCCGCCCCACGCCGGAACCGGGCTCCCGCCTCAGGCGGCCAGCACCGACTGGATGGACTTCGTGACCGTGTCGGCGGCATCGTCACGGGCCAGGCGTCCTTGGCGTACCTCGTTCGCCGCGCCGTGCAGGATGTAGTGGGTGAGGCTGACCAGCCAGGCGGCGGGCAGGTCGGTACGGAAGACGCCTTGATCCTGGCCACGGTGGACGAGGTCGGCCATGCGCTGGGCGGGTTCGGCGTGCAGGTCCCGGACCCGTCCCGCGGGAAGGACTCCTTCGGCCGCGGCCAGCAGGGCCGCTGATTCGGCCACCAGTTCCCAGCTGGACGCCAGCAGGCGGCCCATGGCTTCGCGCGCGTCGCCTGTCAGGTCGACGGAGGCCAGGAGCTCGTCACCGTCTCGCAGCGCCTCGACCAGTGCCGCCTCGACGAGGTCGGCCCGGGTCCGGAAGTGCCCGTACAGGGTCATCCGCCCGACGCCGGCGGCGCGGGCGATGTCGTCGGTGGTCGCATGCGGGTCCGAACGCATCAGTTCGCGTGCCGCGGACACGATGCGGGCGATGCTGCGCTCGGCATCGGCACGGCGCCTGGAGCGCGCAGGAGGTGCAGCCATGCCCCCAGTCTATCTCGTATGCGCATATACGGCTTATAGTGACCAGCGGAACTCGTATACGAACATACGAGATATCGGCTGGAGGATCTGATGACCCGACCTGCAGTGCACGCTCAGGCAGAGCTCCACGAGCCGCTCCCGGCCCGGTGGCGCATCCTCGGCTTCCTCGGCGTGGCCCAGCTCATGCTGATCCTCGACGTCACCGTCGTCGCCATCGCGCTGCCCCACATGGAGACGGACCTCGCCCTCGGTCGCGAGGCCCTGACCTGGACGGTCAGCGCGTACACGCTCACCTTCGGCGGCCTCATGCTGCTCGGCGGCCGCATCACGGACCTGCTGGGCGCCAAGCGGATCGTGATCGCCGGCCTGTTGCTGTTCACCGTCGCCTCGCTGGTCACAGGGTTGGCCGGGTCGGCGGGCATGCTGCTCGCCGGTCGGGTGGCCCAGGGCGTCGGGGCCGCGCTGCTGTCGCCCGCGGCGCTGTCACTGGTGGTCGCCCTGTTCGACGGAGAGGAGCGGAACAAGGCCCTGGGTGTCTGGTCCGCGCTCGGCGGCGGCGGCGCCGCGCTCGGCGTTCTCCTGGGCGGCCTGCTCACCGCCGGTCCGGGATGGTCGTGGGTGTTCCACGTCAACGTGCCGATCGGCCTGGTGATCGCCGTGGTCCTCGCCGTACTGCTCCCGGCGCGTACGCCTTCGCCCGCCTCCCGGCCCCGGCTCGACGTGCTCGGTGCGATCCTGGTGACGTCCGCCGGCGCGTCGTTGATCTACGCCCTCATCGCCGCCGGCGAGCGGGGGTGGCTCAGCGCCCTCACCGGGTGGCTCGTGCTCGCCGCTGCCGTGGGCTACGTGCTGTTCGTGCTGTGGCAGAGGCGGGCGCGTTCGCCCCTGATGGACGTGCGACTGCTCGCCCGGCGACCCGTGGCGGTCGGGGCCTTCCTCATCCTGATGGCCACGGCACTGATGATCGCGGTGTTCTTCCTGGGAACCTTCTACTTCCAACACGCTCTGGGCTACGGCGCACTGCAGGCCGGGCTGCTGTTCCTGCCGGTCGCGCTGGCGACGATGCTCGGCGCCAACCTGACCGGACGCCTGCTCGGCCGCTGGGGCGGGCGCGCCCTGGCCGTCGCGGGTCTGACGGTCGCGGCGATCGGCATGGCCGTACCGGCCTTCTCGACGAACGTCGTCAGCGTCGTGGCAGGCGTGGCCGTCGCGGCGGCGGGCACCGGGGCGATGTTCGTCATCGCCTCGGCGACCGCGCTCGGTCAAGTGGCGCCCCACGAGGCCGGGATCGCCTCCGGCATCGTGAGCACCTTCCACGAGTTCGGTGCGTCCATCGGAGCCGCCGTCATGTCCAGCGTCGCAGCCGCGAGCCTGGCCGGGACCACGTTGAACGGCTTCACCAGCGGATTCGCCGTGGCCGCGAGCGCATCGGCGGTCGGCGCGGTCGTCGCAGCGCTGGTAACGCCCGGCCGCCCGTCACCCACGGCGCAAGCCGGCTCTCAGTGAGCGGGGACCGCCCGGTCGCGGGCGCCACGGCCTGTCAACTCCCCTGAACCCGACTGGAAAGGATCACTGTGACAACGATCCGTCGTGCCACGCCCGAAGACGCCGCCGTCGTGCACGACCTCATTCGCGGTCTGGCCGAACACCAAGGCCAGGCCGCGGCCATCACCGTAGGCGTCGAGGATCTGGCGCGGATGCTCGCCCGCCCGGAGGTCACCTATCTGATCGCCGAGCGGAGCGGCCGGGCCATCGGCTACGTCTCCTGGCTGGAGCGCATCAGCTTCTGGTCCGGACAGGACTACCTCGCCCTGGACGACCTCTACGTGACCGGCGCCGAACGCGGCGACGGCGTGGGCGAACGGCTGATGCAGGCCGCGGCCGAAGCCGCCGACGGCAAGGTGATCCGCTGGGAGGTGTCCGAAGCCAACGTCGCCGCGCAACGCTTCTACGCCCGCATCGGCGCGACCCTCACCGCCAAGAAGATCTGCCGCTGGCAACCGGCGCGGACTCGCCCGGAACCGTCGAACACCTGGTGAACGGCGTGGCATCCCCTTCTTTGCCGGGGCTCGCCCGCATACTGGGGATACTCCCCCTTCCATCGTCAATCGCTTCACATGCCCGTCGAGAGGGAGATCATGAGGGTTGTGGCGACATTCGGCCTGCTCGCGGCCCTTGTCGCAACCCCCTGCACGATCGCGGCGGCCGCGCCCGTCCTGCCGGTGCCCGACCCTCCGGTGGAGGAGGGCGACAGTGCCGATCTCCAGACCAACCCTGAGGGAGCGGCGGGCCGGCCCAAGGCACCGGCGGGGATCGGCAATTGGACGGGGGTCAAGATCAGGCCGCGTCGCCCGCGTCAGGACAGTTACGTTCGCGTGCTCGTACGCTGCCCCGCCGAGGCCACCGACGCGATCGTGGCCGCCAAACCGTTCAACCCGCCGGGATCGAGGACGTTCCGCACACAGCTGGGCGTCGGGATGAGGAACAACCGGGGCTTCGACAAGATGTACCTCTCCTACGACGCGCTCCTCGGCCGGCGCCGGGTCACGCTGAAATGCGTGAAGGTCACCATGCTGGAGCACCCGCGCAGGAGAGTGATAGAGCTGGTCAGCCGATCCGACACCTACGTCTTCGTCCGAAGGTTCGAGCCCGGCAAGTTCTGACCGGTCGTCCTCTGCAAAGCCCCCGCCCGGCGCCGGGCCCTGGCCGGCACATGTCGTGACAGCGTCCGGTGACAGCGATCATTGTGCTCGAAAGGCGTCCCCGTCCCCTGCCACAGCGCATACTCTCGCACAGGAACCTGATCAGGACGCGTACCGTTGATCATCTCGGAGGAGGGGATCGATGGCACCTGCCGACGACCACGGCTTGCCGGACGACCTGCGTACGGAGATGCGCCAGGGCTTCCGGCGCTGGATGTCCGGCCCTGCCAAGAGCCGGCCACCGGGCCGGGTCAAGCGCTGGAGCGCGAACGCGATGCTGGGCATGCTCGCCGCCGCCACCGCCGCGCCCGTCATCGTGAGCGTGGCGACCGGTCAGGCCGTCCCGGAGCTGATCTCGTCGACGGGTGGCCTGGGCACGAACATCCTCAGCGAGCTGATCGTCCGCCTCGCCGACAGGATGCGCTCGCCCAGCAGGGAGCTCGCCGAGAGCGAACTGCTCGCCGAACTCCGCACGCTGCTGGAAGCCGACGACGAGCGTGCCGCCGCCCTGAGCCGCGAGCTGGCCAGGCTCCTGCGCGGCGTCGGCGCCACCGAGATCATCGCCGAGTCGTCCGGCTGGGCCGAGGCCGCGGAGACGCTGGACCTGCTCGGTTCGAGCTTCTCCGAGCTGGCGTTCCTGCAGCTGGAGCTGAACGAGACGGTACGCAGGATCGAGGCCGCCGTACAGGAGCAGAACATGGCGCTCCAGCGGCAGGAGGACCGCCTCGACCGCGTGTCGGAGCTCGCTCGTGATGTGCACTGGCTGCGCTGGAGGACCGAGCCCGAGCCGCAGGCGGACGTCCCGCTCGCCGGGTGCCCGTACATGGGGCTCAGGCCGTACGGGGTGCTGAACCGGCCGTTCTTCTACGGGCGGGAGGAGGAGACGAAGCTGCTGCGCGAGGCGATGGCAGCCAGGGTGCGGGGGCCGGGGCTGCACCTGCTGGCGGGGGCCTCGGGTGCGGGCAAGACGTCGCTGCTGCACGCCGGGGTGCTGCCCAGCCTGTCCTCCGGCCTGCCCGGCCTGCCCGAGGCCGCGCGGTGGCCACGTACGATCATGAATCCGACCCGGGCCCCGCTCGCCCAGCTGAAGGCCCGGCTGGGCGCCGCCTTCGGCTTCGAGTGCCCCGCGCTGGAGCAGCAGCCGCACCGCGCGCACGAGGTCGTCCACGAACTCCTCGTACGGCACGCGGAAGACCGTCCGCCGGGCCGCCTGATCCTCATCGTCGACCAGTTCGAGGAGATTTTCACGCTTGTCCGTTCAGCGGGCGAGGCCAAGGCGTTCCTGGAGGTCCTGCGCGCAATCAGCGAGGAGCCGGTCGGCCCTGACGACGCTCCGGCGGCCGTGGTCATCCTCGGGGTGCGCGCCGACTTCTGGGGACGGTGCGCCGAGCACGACCTGCTGCGCGCCGCCCAGGACAGCCGGTCGACCACGCTCGGGCCCATGAGCGATTCCGGGCGTCTGCAGGCCGTGGTCGGTCCGGCGGAGAAGGCCGGACTGAAGGTGGAGAGCGCGCTGGTCCAGGTGCTCATGGACGAGCTCAGGGCGCGGCCCAAGGACATGGGCGTGCTCCCGCTGCTCTCCCAGGCCATGCTCATGACCTGGCGCAAGCGCGAGGGCGACCGCCTCACCCTGCGAGGCTACGACCGCGCGGGACGGATCGAACAGGCCGTGCGCAAGGCCGCCGAGGAGGTCTACGGGGATCTGTCGCCGCACCGGCAGGAGGTGGCGCGCCGGCTCTTCCTCCGGCTGACCCAGGTGGTGCCCGACGGGCACGCCCGCAGGACGCTGCCGCTCGACCAGGTGGACGACGACGGCCGCGCGGTCCTGCACGCCTTCGCCGCGATGCGTCTGGTCGTCCTCGGCGAGAAGGCCGCCGAGATCTCCCACGACGTGCTCCTGGACGCCTGGCCCCGGCTGGGCGGGTGGCTGGAGGGCGACCGGCCGGGGCGCCTGCTCGTCGCCAGGATGCAGCAGCAGGCCGAGGACTGGGAGCAGCACGGAAGACGCGCCGAGCTGCTGTACCCGGCGCGCCGGCTCAAGGAGGTCAGGCTCGTCCTGGACCGCTGGGCGGGCGACGACCGCTACCCGGCGGTCGAGCCGGTGGCCGCACGCTTCCTGGAAGCCTCCACGGCGTCGCTGCGCCGGCGCCGGGTTGTCCGGCTCGCGTTCGGAACCGCGGCGGTGGCGGCGGTGACCGTGGCGGGATTGCTGGCGGCGAACTCCGTCCAGGAGGCCGCGGCACGCGACCGGCGCGCGATGTCGGCGGCCGTCGATTTCCGGAGCCGCTCGGTGCGGCAGGACGACCCGTTCCTGGCCGGCCTGCTGTCGGCCACCTCCTTCCGGATCGCGCCCGGCGACGAGAGCCGGCAGGGCATGATCGACTTCCTGGCCACCACGGCACGCGCGGTGCTGCCGAGCGCGGACGTGGCCGCCTTCAGCCCCGACGGCACCAGGCTCGCCACGAGCGAGACGGGCGGCGTCATCAAGCTGCTGGACACCCGCACCCGCCGGCCGATCCTGACGATCCCGACCGGGCACACCGGCGCCGTCCATCACCTGCGATTCAGTCCCGACGGGAAGACGCTGGCCACCTACGGGCAGGACCACACCGTACGGCTGTGGGACGCGGCTTCGGGCAGGCCGCTCGCGGCCCCGATCCAGCCGGTCGCCGACACCGGCGACCACACCGGCCGGATCTCCTCGATCGCGTTCGCCCCTGACAGCCGTACTCTCGCCGTCGCCACGACGGGCGGACGCGTCACGTTCTGGAACGCGGACCGCCCGGACGGACGGCAGATCCAGACGGGAGGGCCCGTCGACGCGATGATGTTCGGGCCGGACGGCCGGACGTTGAGCGCGGTGGTCAACGACAGGCTACGAGTCTGGGACAGATCCACCGGGCGGGCATCATCGCCGATCCCCGGAACGGTGACGCATGCCGACGTGTCCGGCGACCTCCTGGTCACCTCGACCGGCGACGAGGTCCGGCTCTGGAACGCCGCCACCCTCCGGCCCGCCGGCGCGCCGATCCGTACCGGCCCGATCGACGGGCTGGCCCTCAGCGACGACGGCGGCACCCTGGCCGTGATCAGCGGCAGGCGGAACATCCAGTACTGGGACCTCACCACCCGCCGCCGCGTCGGCACGACCGTCACCGGCCACACCGGCGACATCCATGCCGTGCGCTTCGCGGCGGGCGACACCCTCCTCGCCACCGTCGGCGGCGACGCGACGGCGCGGCTCTGGAACGCCAAGGCCATGACCGAGCTCGGCCCCGCCGTCCAGGCCGGTGACTCCGCCACCGTCTCCTTCACCCCCGACGGGCGGGCCCTGGCGATGGCGACGGAAGGCGGCCTGCGGCTGCGGGACCTCGCCACCGGCCGGCTCCAAGCCCTGCCGCCCGGCGCGATCGCACTGTCCCCCGACGGCCGTACCGTCGCCACCGTGACCGGCGGGAAGCTGACGCTCAAGGACCGCGCGACCGGCCGTCCGACCGGCACGCCGCTGCCCCTGGCGGACGGACGAGTCGCGTTCAGCCCGGACTGGCGTCTGGCCGCGATCGCCGTCGAGAACGACATCCAGGTCTGGAACCTCGCCACCGGCAAGCCCGTCGGCCCCGTCATGACCGGCCACGGAGCCGGCCCGCAAAGCTACGATCCCGACGACACCGTGGTGACCGGCCCCGTCGACGGCATCGCCGACATGGCGTTCACCCCCGACGGCAAGCTGCTGGCCTCGGTCGGAGTGGACCTGACCCTGCGGTTCTGGGACGTCGGCACCGGCTCCTCGACCCGGTTCGTCGAGGACTCGACCGAGTGGGTGGAGATCGACCGGGCCGGCCGCCGCGCGGTCACACTGGGGATCTCCGCCGACGAGAAGCACGCCGTCATCCGCGTGTGGGACGTGGCGACCCGGCAGCCGATCGGCGACGCCTGGCAGGCCCACGGCCTCGGCGGCGCCGGGGCCGCCGCGTTCAGCCCCGACGGACGCGTCATCGCCACCGGAGGCCGCGACGGCGAGATCCGGCTCTGGGACGTGGCCACCCGCCGTCCCCTCGGCAACCCGCTCGCCGGACCCCGAGCGGACGTCACATCACTGGCGTTCAGCCCGGACGGCACCACGCTGGCCGGCGCGAGCGCCGACGGAACCGTACGACGGTGGGCCGTCGCGTTCCCCGAGGATCCACTGGCGGCGGTGTGCGAGGTGGCCGGACGGTCACTGACGCAGGAGGAGTGGCGTCGTAACCTGCCGACGACCACGCCCCCGGAGACCCTGGCCTGCGCCCCCTGAAGGGCGCGAGCACGCCCCCGCCGACAGGGCGGCCATGAGCGCGTTGCGCAAGGTCATCGTGAGCCTCTCGGGCACGGGAAGATCGCCGGCCTGTTGTTGCCCGCAGGCCCCGGGCGCGTTCACACCGCGACCGTCGAGAACTCGATCCGTCCCGTCGGGAAACAGCAGGCATGACACGAACCCCACCGGAGGAGATGGTCGAGGCGGACGACGCCGAGCTCATCCGCCGGTCGATCGACGACCCGGAGCAGTTCGCGGGGGTGTTCGACCGGCATGTCGAGCAGATCCATCGCTATGTCGCACGGCGGTTGGGCGTGCAGGCCGCCGACGACATCGTGGCGGAGACGTTCCTGGCCGCCTTCCGCTCCCGCGCCTCCTACGATCACGCGCAGCCGCTGGCCAGACCGTGGCTGTACGGCATCGCGACCAACCTCATCGCGAGGCAGCGCCGCGACGAGGAGCGGTTCCTGCGGGCGCTGGCGCGTTCCGGCGCGGAGCCGCCGCCTGAGTCCATGGCCGACGCGGTGATCGGGCGCGTGGCCGCGCAGGCCGAGGACCGCCGGTTGGCGGGGGCGCTGACGGGCCTGGCCAGCGGTGATCGCGACGTGCTGTTGCTGGTGGCGTTGGGAGACCTGGCCTACGACGAGGTGGCGCGAGCGCTCGGCATCCCGATCGGGACCGTGCGCTCGCGCCTGCACCGGGCCCGCAAACAGGCGCGGGCCGCCCTCGGCACCGTCAGCCACATGAGAGAGGACGCATGATGGACGAATTCGGACGGTTCCTCGATGCCACCCCGGCGATCACCGGCGAGGCGAAAGAGGCGGCGCGCACCCGGCTGCTGGAGGCCATGCGCGAACCGGCCCCCACGCCGACGATGCCCACGCCAATGTCCGCACCGATGCCCACACCGATGCCCACACCGAGGCGCCCGCCGAGGCGGCGCGGGCCGCGCCTGGCCTGGCGTCTGGCGCTGGCCGCGTCGGTCGCGCTGGCCGTCGGTGCGGGCATCATCACGGTACGCGGCAGTGAACGGCCTGCCACCGCCCCCGTCGCCAGCGTCCGGGAACTGGGCGACAAGGCGGCCAGGAGCGCCGAGACCGACCCGTACGAGATCACGCCGTCGCCGGGCCGCTGGCTGTACGTGAAGCAGACGATCGCTCCGCTCCGCAAGGAGCCGGAGCCCGAGGTGGATCGCGACCGGCGCATGACTCTTGAGACGTGGCACAGCCTGGACGGCAAGCAACTGGCGCTGGACGACGGACGCGGCAAGCTCGTCACGGAGGAGTACGGCCCCGGCGTCACGGGCGCGGACCTGGCCGAGGCGCCGGTCACACCCGAGGAGATGATCGCCAGGATCGGGGCGAGCGTCGACGCGACTCCCGTGACGGAGTTCGACGACGCCGACGCGACCAGGCAGCAGCGGATCTTCCGGACGATCTCCCAGTTGCTGGGCGAGCAGCCGCTGGTCGCCGACGTGCGGGCCGCGTTGTTCCGGGCGCTGCCCATGATCCAGGGGGTCGCGGTCAAGCAGGACGCGATCGACGCGGCAGGCCGCCACGGGGTCGCGTTCGCGTACACGGGAACCTGGGAACGCTTCGAGATCATCGTGAGCGCGCAGGACTACCAGTTCTTGGGGACGTACGGCGAGAGCGTCGCCGATCGCACCTTCGACCTTCCTGGCGGCGCGACCCGCACGGTCAAGGCGGGCACTCCTCTGGTGTGGAGCGCACGGATGACGGCCAAGGTCGTCGAGAAGGCCGGAGACCAGCCGTAGGAAGGCCCTAAGTAAGGCGATCCACGTCCCGACGCGGCGAGGCGTGATCACGCCGCTTGACCACGACGCGAGCCTCACGATGGGCGCGGCCACCAGGCCGCGCCCATCGTCATGTGCGCCTCGGACTCGCCCGCCGCGCCCGGAACCCCACGACGTGGCCGACCTCAGCGTCCCGGGTTTGACGCGTACACTTGCACCTGTAAGACTGAACTAACAGGTGCAAGACAGACCCTCTCCAAGGACGACATGCCGACCAGCGAAGAGTTGCTCCGCCTGCTCGGCGCGGTCGGGCATCCACTCAGGTTGCAGATCCTCGCCGAGCTCGCCGACGGCCGAATCCACGTCAGCGAGCTGGCCCGCCGGATCAAGGTGTCCCGTGCGCTGCTCTACATGCATCTGGAGCGGCTGGAGAAGGCGGGGCTGATCGAAGGGCGGCTGGAACTGTCGGCCGACGGCAAGGCGATGAAGTACATCGAGCTGCTGCCCTTCGAACTCACCCTGACGATCGACACCGTCCTCGCGGCTCTGCGCGCGGACGACGAGGAAGGACCCCATCAGGTGCAGGAGACCCCGCAGTGATCGACATCGGTTCCATCGTGATCCCCATCGTGGTCGTGCTGATTCTGTTCGGCGCGATCACGGCCTGCATGGCGTTCTACTTCCGGTTCGAACGGCACCGCACCGACGTGCTGACGGCCGAGATGGCCAGATATCGCGAACTGGCCGAGCAGGCCGTGCAGCGGCAGGGTGAGGTGCAGGCCAGGCTGGGCGAGCTGACGGAGAAGGTCGCGGCGATGGAGAGGATCCTGCTCAGCGTCGACTGACGAGCCTGTGACACAGGTCCGGGGGCGAGCGGCAACTCACCCCCGGACGGCGGAACCGCACGACCACGCCGTGACGGCGTGCCTTTGACGCGTACGTGCTCCCACAGAAAGGAGAGCAGCTCATGCTGCTCGAACGCAAATCATCCCGCTGGCGTGCCCTCATGTGCTCGCTGACGGTCGCCGCGCCGCTGCTGGCAGTGAGCGCCCCCGCCGCCGCGACGGCGGCCGATCCGGCACGGTCGGTACGGCAGTTCGCCGACGCCTACGTGCCCCGCCAGCTCAAGGAGCACCACATCCCCGGGGCGGCGATCGCCGTCGTGGCGGGCGGCCGTCAGGTCTTCGCCCAGGGGTACGGCGTCGCCGAGGTGGAGACCGGCCGTCCCGTGGACGCCGAGCGCACGGTCTTCGCCCCCGCGTCGGTGGCCAAGCTGATCACCGCCACCGCCGTCATGCAGCTCGTCGAACGGGGCCGGATCGACCTGAACGCCGACGTCAACCAGTACCTCACCACGTTCAAGATCGACGATGCCTACCCGGGCCGGCCGGTCACCATGGCGAACCTGCTGACCCACACCGCCGGGTTCGCCGGCGGTGACTTCGGCACCGGCGCGGCCACCGCCCGTGATGTGCACCCGCTCGGCGCCCACCTCGCCGACCACCAGCCGCCCCGGACCCGGCCGCCCGGCACCAGGGCCGTCTACTCCAACTACGGGATGGGCCTGGCCGGCCACCTGGTCGAGGTGCGCTCGGGCCTGCCCTTCCACCAGTATGTGCAGGAGAACATCTTCCGCCCGCTCGGCATGACGCACTCCAGCATGGCCCAGCCCGAGCCCGGCCCCGTCGCCCAGGCGCTGGCCCCCGGTTACCGCCTCCAGGACGGCCAGCAGGTCCGGGCGGAAGGGGCCAAATACGGGCACATGCCGCCGCACGGAGCCGGCTTCCGCTCCACCGCCACCGACATGGCCGCGTTCATGCTGGCCCAGCTGACCGGCGGCGGGGGGATACTCAGGCCGGACAGCGTGCGGCTCATGCAGAGCCGCCACTTCGGCAACGCCGAGGGCACCGCCGGCATGGGGTACGGCTTCCAGGAGTACACCAGGAACGGCCGGCGCCTGCTGGTGCACCGGGGCAACATTCCCGGCTACTTCGCGATCATGGCGCTGATCCCCGACCGGGGCATCGGCGTCTACGCCTCCTACAACGGCATCGGCAAGGGCGGCCCCGACTCCGCCTGGTCCCTGGTCAACGCCTTCGCCGACCGCTTCGCCCCGGCCCCCGCCCCGGCGGACGGCACTCCGGGGCCGCTGCCCGACGTCGCCCAGTACGCCGGCACCTACCGTACGGCCCTGGCCGCCGACATGACCGACCTGGGCAAGCTCAGCTCGCTCACCAGCACCGTGACGGTCAGCGCGGCCGGCGACGGACTCCTGACCACCACCGGCGCGGTCGCGCTCGGCCCCACCGAGAGCCGCCAGTGGACGCAGATCGCCCCCGCCCTGTTCCGCGAGAAGAACGGCTACCGCACCATCCAGTTCCGGCCCGACGGCCTGCTGGCCACGGAGAACCCGGCGGGGCCGCTGGAGCGCCTGGCCTGGTACCAGTCGCCCACCTTTCATCTCGGCGTGCTCGGCGTGAGCCTGACCGTGCTGCTGCTGTCGGCTGTGGGCGGACCCCTCGCGCACGCCGTACGCCTCGCGCGGCGCCGCCGCAGGCCCACCGGCTCCGGCGGGTCCGGCGGGTCCGGCAGGTCCGGCAGGTCCGGCGGGTCCGGCGGGTCCGGCGGGTCCGGGGATGGATCCGCAGTCGCGGGTGCTTTCGGGGTTGCCGCCGGAGGCGGGCGGACGGCGCGGCGGCGGCCGGTTCGCGGGCCACGCCTGGCCGGGCTGCCCGCGTGGATCACGGCGGTGCTCGTCACGGCCTCCGCCGGTTCGCTCGTGGCGATGTTCGCCGACTTCGACGCCAACCAGGCCGAGTTCTTCCTGGGCGGCAGCCCGTTGTTCACGACCATCACCACGCTGCCCGTCCTGGCCGCGGCCGGGGCCGGGGTGACGCTGGTCACCGCCGGGCTGGCCTGGGTCAAGGGCTGGTGGACCCTGGCCGGGCGGGTTCACTGCACCGTCGTGGTCCTCGCCGCGCTCGCCTACCTGAGTGTGGCCGCCGCCTACAACCTGATCGGCTGAGAGCCTCCGGCGACTCCGCCGCCCGAACGGTTCGCAGGAACGCTACGGCGCGAGTGCCGCGACTACCGCTCATCCAGGCGGGCGGCACCTGCGCAAGGTCCTGACCGAATACGGGCGCCATTTCAACCAGCATCGCCCGCATCAAGGCCACTCCCTCCTCACCCCTTGCGCACCCCCAGCCAGGTGATCGACATGACCTCCCCGATCCACCGCCGGAGGACCGTCACAGGACTGATCGCCGAGTACCGCGGAGCGGCCTGATCGCTCTACGAACGCCCAGTTCAGCAACGGTATTCGCGTTCGAGCACCGCACAGGCCCGCCGGGTTGGGTCAGTCGGCCGACCTGCGCTTGCGGTAGGCGCGTTGCTGGCAGGCCCGCGAGCAGTAGACGCGAGGGCGGCCCGAGGGGGCGGTTTCCAGTGGTGTGCCACACTCGGGGCATTTTTCATCACGGCTTTCGTCACGGCTTTCGTCACGCTCTCGGATCAGCACCTCGACGCCGTCCAGGAGGCGGCGCAGGCCGAACGTGAAGGAGTCCTCCGGGGCGTCCCAGCCGCCCGTCTCCCACAGGCGCGAGAGGGCGGGAAAGCGGTCGAGGCGTTCGTACAGGGAGTCGCGGGCACCCCACCACTCCTGCTCGGACACGCCGCTGCGGCTTTCCTCGCGCCGGGTCTCGGCCACGAGCAGCGCCTCGGCGTCCACGAACCGGCCGAGCAGGCCGACCACCGCGACCACCTCGGACGGCCGCAGCGCGGTGCCGGTCAGCGCGCCGAGCATGTGGTCGTAGTGGGCGACCGCGTTCGGCCCCGGCAGGTGGCGGGAGCCGCGCACCTCGGCCAGCCACGGGTGCCGCATGCGGAGGTCCCACGCCCGCCGGGCCGCGTCCTCCAGTCGCCCCCGCCAACCGCCATCGGCGTCCGAGGCGGCGTCCGGGCCGGCATCCGGGCCGGCGTCCAGAGCTGTGTCCGAAGCGGTGACGAGGGCTTCGCCCAGCACCTCGTCGCGCATCAGGTCCACGAGCTGGTCGCGGCCGGGTACGTGGCGATAGAGGGACATGGTCGTGAAGCCCAGCCGGTCGGCGACCTTGCGCATCGACAACCCTTCCAGGCCCTCGGCGTCGGCCAGCTCGACCGCGGCCCGCACGATCCGGCCCAGGCTGAGGCCGGGCCGCGGCTCCCGTTCCGCGTCCCGCCACAGCAGCTCGACCCCGTGGTCCGGGTCCCCCGCCACACCTCGCGCCATTGGCACCTCCCTCGTTTATGGTGTATTACTCCGTGTACGCCATAAACAGCAAAGGGGAAACCTGTGTTCCACTTCCATGCCGCACCCGGCGGGGACGACTCCTGGCCCGGCTCCCTCGAACGCCCCTTCGCCACCCTGGAACGCGCCCGGGAGGCCGCCAGGGAGTCCGGCGGGGAGTCCGTCGTCCATCTCAGGCGCGGCGTCCACGTGCTGGGCGAGCCTCTGGAGCTCACCGAGGCCGACTCGGGCACCGTCTACCAGGCGTACGGCCACGGCACCCCCGACCAGGAGGACGTCGTGCTGAGCGGTGGCCGGACGATCACCGGCTGGCAGGTGCGCGACGGCGTCTGGCTGGCCGACGTCGGCGACCTGGAGACCCGCCAGCTCTACGTGGACGGCCGCCGCGCCGCCCGGGCCGGGATCGAGGGGCTGCCCGGTTCGTCCCCGGCCGCGACCGCCACCGGCTACGTCACCGACAGCGCCGCGCCGCTGGCCTGGACCAGCCCGCGCGACGTGGAGTTCGTCCACCGCGGCGTGTACCCGTGGACCGAGGGCCGCCTGCCCGTCGCGGACGTCGCCCAGGACGGCGACCGGACCGTGATCACCATGGCGACGCCCGCCTTCGGGTGGGCCGCCGAGCTGTACAACTCCACCTGGGAGGGCACCACCTCCGCCGGTCCCGGCCTGCCCACCAGGATCGAGAACGACCCGAGCTTCCTGCGCGAGCCGGGCACGTTCGTGCTCGACCGCTCACGGCCGGGCCACCACGTGCTGCGCTACCTGCCCCGCCCCGGCGAGGACCCGGCCCGTACGCGGGTGGTCGCCCCGGCGCTGGAGACCCTGGTACGCGGGTCCGGCGCGCGGCGGGTGACCTTCCGCGGGCTGACGTTCGCCGAGGCGACCTGGTTGCGCCCGAGCCGCCCCGAGGGCTTCGTGCACTATCACGGCAGCGGCTTCTACGAGGGCGGCGGCGTCGGCGTGGCAGAGCTGGGCGAGGGGGCGTCCGTGACGTATCCCACGGCTTCCGTGACGATTCCCGCCTGCGTCACGTTCGAGGACTGCTCGGACGTGGTGATCGAGGGGTGCCGGTTCACCAGGCTGGGGGCGTCCGGGCTGGGGGTGTCCGGCGGCGAGGGGCACGTCGTGCGCGGCTGTGACTTCGACACGCTCTCGGCGGGGGCCGTCGTGGTGACGGGCAGCCGGGGCACGGTGATCGAGGACAACCGGGTGCGCGGCGTCGGGCTCGAATATCCGGGATCGCCGGGGATCGCGGTGATGGGGACGTCCGGGTGCGTCGTCGCGCACAACGAGGTCAGGGACGTGCCGCACTGCGGGATCACCGCCGGGCCCGGCGAGGGCACCCGGATCGTACGCAACCGGACCGTCGACACCATGCAGGTGCTGGCCGACGGCGGCGGCGTGTACGTGTCGGGGCCGCAGGGCGGTTCCCATGACGACGGGGCGCTGGTGCTGGGCAACGTCATCGAGGACACCCGCACGCCGTACAACTTCGGGCTCTACACCGACTACGGCGCGTCCTGGGTGCGGGTGGAGGAGAACGTCGTCGCGCGCGCCGACAACACGGCGGTGCTGCACGTGGGCCCGCCGCTGGAGAACGTCGTCTACCGGGGCAACTTCTGGGACGCCGACCCACTCGGCCACGACGCCCCGCCACCCGGGGTCACGTACGAGGAGAACCGCACCATCAAGGACGAGCAGGAACTGAACGCCGCGACCACCGCCATCCGCGCCCAGGCGGGCCCGCGCCGCGCCCTCTGACGAACGGAGGCATGTTCCGGTAGAACCAGGACGGCCCGCCACCGACCCCCATGACATCTCTGGGCCGGGCTCAAGGCATCAGGGGGCCGTTGGCGGCGTCGGTGAGGGTGATGCTCTGGGCGGTGCCGGCGGTGGGGGTGGGCAGGTTCCAGGTGAAGCCCGGCCCGGGAAGGTGGTCTGCGCGGGACGTGTGCCTCGACACCGGCCTGGCCCGGCTGTCGTACGGGCAGGCCCGCGGCTCCGCGGGGGCGTTCGGGGAGGGACTGCGGGAAGTCCTACTCCGGGAACAGGTCCGATGACAGGCGTACCAGGGGAATGATGGCGGTGGCGAGCATCATGAACCCGGCGGATGCGCCCGTGGTGTAGAAGGTCCAGGGGTTGAACCAGTGGTAGCCGACCGCAAGCAGGGCGGCCGTCTCGCCGGCAAGGAAGACGAGTCCCAACAGAAAAGCCCACCGGACCCACAGGACTGATCGACTGTATGAGCGACCATCCGCCCCGGCCTGAAGCGCGCGCAGTTGCTCGGGGGTCCAAACGGAAGGGATCCCCTGTTGCCGGACTCGCTCCCCCAAGGCTTGCGCTGCCTTGGCAGCTTCCGCGTATGGGCGCGAGATCATCCCGATTTCGAGCGAGAGGGCGATGAGCAACGTCGGCAGGACTTGGGCGGCCGTCGTGTAGAACGCTTCGGATGCCATGTAGGCACGTCGTTCACCGTGAGGCAGGTGTTTCGCCCGCCTGATTTCCCTTACCAAATCGGTTGGGGCCGTCATCACCGCCCCCTGCCGGCACGGGCCGCCGCTGAGCCGACCGCTGACCGGATTCGCCTTGATCAAGCCCAGCCAATCCCACGGCCCGCTCTGAATCACCGGCGGCGCGGTCTGCCATCGCGCGCTGCGCCGAGCACGAGCGAGGCCGGCGTCACGCCGAGCCGCGCCGCCGCCGGCAGGGGCGGGACGGCGTTCATGGCGACGAGCACGGCCTGCGCCATCATGGAACCGCCGCTCCAGGAAATCCAGCCGCCGCCGCTAGGCTCCGACGTGTTGGGATGCAGCCGGGAAGGGATCCGATCATCAGCAGCGACTTTGACTCTCCGCCGGAGGACCGGCCACGGCCGGCGCGCCGCCGCGTCACCGAAGCGGCCGTCCTGAGCGCCCACGACCAGAGCCCGGCCGAGATCGCCCAATGGACCTGTCCGCATGGGCGGCATGCCGGCCATGGCTGCGTCGCCTGCTACCACGCCTGTGCCGACGCCGATCCGGCACATCCGCAATGGGAGGTCGCGGCGTGGTTCACCACCGAGCGGCCGATCCCCATCAGGGCGTTGCAGGACGTGCACCGCCACGACCGCGGGCTTACGCTGACCCAGCCGTCGACGCCCCTGGTCTACCTTCTGAGCGCACGGGTGACAGCCGCTCTGGGCGTGGAGGCGGTGGCGGGAGTGGTGGGGTTCCTGGTGCAGAACCGGCACATCGTCGACGCGTTCACCGTGACGGAGATCCGCGCCGTCCACTCCTGAACGCCCCTTGCCGGGCGCGCGCGGTGTTCGTGAACGCCACACGGGCCAGATCCCTAACGAGACTGGGGCGATGGGGCGCTTGGTCCGGCGGGTGGCCTCGGGGGAGGCCACTGCGGCCAGGGCAGTGCTGCTCAGGAACGCCGTCCGGGGCTTCGGCGTAGAACCCGTGGACGGCGCCCTCAAGCAGCGCGGCCGAACCCCACGGCCAGCCGGCGGACGTCCGCACGGATCGAGCGCCGCAGCAACCACCTGAGCACCGGCTCCAGCACCCGCTCGGAGCCGGTGCGCGGGGTGACGCGCACGTGGAAGGTGAAGCGGCACCGTTCCTCACCGAGCGGTTCGACGAGCCTGCCGCCCTCGGCGACGATCCCCGAGGTGGTCCGCCACGCGAACGACCGCCCCGGCTCCACGGCCACGACCTCGCCGCCGTTGCGATAGGTCTTGCCGGCGAACCGCATGACCTCTGCGGTGGTCGTCCCCACCCGCACGAGTCCCTCGGGCGACGGCGCCATCGTCTCGACGCCCTTCCGCCACCGCGGGTCCTGCGCGTAGTCGGCGACCACCGCCCACACCCGCGCGGCGGAGCAGTCGATCACGCCGCCCTCTCGAAGCTCGATCATCCCGCCACGATACTGCCGGCGGTTCTGCCGCGGTTCGCGGCGTTCCGGCAGGTCGGCGGGGTGGCGGGTGGCGGGTGGCGGGTGGCACAATCCGGGGTGTCGGTAAGGCTTGTGTCATCAGGTGCACGCGTTCGCGTTCCGGCTGGTCGGAGTGGCACCGGAGGACGGCCGGAACGGGCCGCGCAGGCGAGCTTCCAGGCTCGAAGATCGTGGGACAGGTCCGGCGGAGACTTGCGGACGTCGGTGTTTCCGCAGGTCGTTGTGCGCGACATCTCCTTCGGGCTCGCCCGATAGATCTTGCTCGGTTGAGCCTGGTGGCACGAGTCCCACCAACACCCCGGATCGCGCCTTGGTGACCGCGCCCGAGGTGAACCACTGCCCCAGCGTCACAGCCGCGCGCCATCCCCTACCAGTGCTTCGACCTCACCCCCGGAGATCGCGGCCGCCGTCATTTCCACAGGGCAGGCCAAGGGCCGACCGCGTTGCGTCTGCGTTCCTGATGGTCAGGGGGGCGATGACGCCTGCGGCGACGAAGAGCAGTGCCAGGACGCCCCAGGTCCAACCACCGGCCAGTTGGAGCATGCCGGTGATCAAGATGGGACCGACAACGTAGCGACTGACCGAGCGACCCATGCCGAACGCCGCCAGGTACTCGCCTCTCTGGTCATCCGGAGCGAAGGCGTACGACAACGTCCAGGCCGCGGGGACAGCGATCAGTTCCGCCGCGGTCAGCATCACCAGCGCAGCACAGAAGAGTGCAAGAGGTATCGACTGGGCCGCGTACCAGAACAACAGACAGGCGGCGGCAGCGAATGCCGCAGCGACGGGCTGACATCGCCGGGCAGCTCTGAGGCTTGTGATGTGGCGTGCAATGAGAGCTTGGAAGACGAGCGCGAGGACGGTGTTGATGGCGTACAGCGCCCCGAGTAAGCCGTCCGGCAATGTGGTCGCCTGGGCGAGCCACAGCGGAAAGGCGAGGTTGAGGATCGGCTGCCAAAGCTGCAGTACGCCATCCACACCAGCCAGCGAGAGCAGCCGCAGGTCGCGCAGCACGCCCAAGCCCCGCCGGACCGGGGCGGGCTCTTCGGCCCGAACCGGTTGGGGCAGGGTGGCGAAGGCCGCGGTGACCAGAAGATAGGCCGCCGCGTTGGCCAGGATGATGGTCCGGAAGAGTCCGGTGCCGGCCAGCAGCCCGCCGAGTGGACCGCCGACGCTGATCGCCAGATTGATCACCGTCCGATACGAGGCCAGCACCTTTACCCGGCTGTTCCCTTCGACGATCTCTGCCACGTACGCCTGGGTCAGCGCAGTCGCGATCTGGTCGGCGACCGTGATGATCGTGACGACTACGAGGTACCCCCACCAGTCACCGACGAAGGCGTAGGCGGCGGTTCCGGCAGCGCGTAAGGCATGCACCAGCACCAGTGCCCGCCGGACGCCGTAACGGTCGGCCGCCCGGCCCAGCGGTATCGCGGCGGCTATGGCCGCGGCGCCCGCGATGCTCATGCCGAGCCCGACTTGGCCTGCGGCGAGCCCCACCACGCCGGTGAAGTAGACGGCCGAGAAGGCCAGGAAGAGCCCCGAGCCAAGGAAGTCCACGAAGCTGGCGCCGAGCAGCCGCCGCACCGCTCGACGCTCGGTACGACCAGTATCTTGTGTCATAGTCGCACTATTTTGCACCCTGGGGCAGCATTGCGCCATGAACGATCCCGCCGAGGCCGTAGGCCACACCCTCGCCGCGAACCTGCGCGCTGCACGTCAAGCCCGAGGCTGGCGGTTGGAAGAGCTGGCCACCCGGTCCGGCGTCAGCCGCGGCATGCTCCAGCAGATCGAGACCATGCGCACCAACCCCAGCATCGCGACGCTCGCCCGGATCAGCGCCACGCTGGGTGTTTCGATCGGCGAGTTGGTGGAGCCCCCGGAGGAGCTTGGCCGCGTTTCCCGTGCCGCCGACGCCGTGGTTCGCTCCGAAGGCCGCGCCAGGCTCCTGATCAACGACAGCCAGCCGCCTTTCACCGAGCTCTGGGAGTTCCGGCTGCCTGCCGGTGACAAGATCTCCACGCCCGCGCATCCGCCCGGCACCCGGGAACTGTTGCAGCTCCACTCGGGCAGCGTCGCGGTCACCGTCGGCGGAGCGCTCTTCCAACTCGCCGCGGGAGACGCGCTCCGTATGCGAGGCGACCGCCCGCACGCCTACAGCAGCCAAGGCCCGGAGCCGGCCCACTTCACGATGGTCGTGGTCTATGCCGGCGCCCGAGACCCTCGCTACGCGAGCCTTGTCCCCGGGTGATTCGACGGCCTGACGTGCGGCTCCGCCCCACGGCGCTCCGATCCGTCACGACGACCTGCAAAGTGCCGGCGACGATGACCGTCCTGTCAGCACTGGCCGGCCACGCTACGAGGCCGTCCTCCGCGGGCAAGTGCGCCGGGCCGCCGCTCCACTTGACCGTGTAGGTGTATTCACCGCCCGCCTGTGGGGTGTCGGTGAAGCCGAACGTCAGCTCGCCGTACACCTGGATCGACGGCAGCTGGACAGTCTCGGCGCCGGAGAGCGTGAGCTCCGCCTGCGCCTTGGCCACCGTGATGCCAAGCGTGGCGGTGGCCTGTCCGTAGAGAGCGCTGCCCGGCCAGCTCACCTCGTACGTGCCCGTCCCGCCGAGCGGACAGGTGTCGGTGACGGTGAAGGTTCACGGGGGCGACGACAACCGCTTCACCAGCATGGTCGACGGCACCCAACTTGCCCGCGTGTGCGCCCAGAACAAGTACACCCCCGACGACCCCGACCTGTGCAGCCCCTGGTACTGACGCCCCCTGTCGAGGGACACCGAACAGCGACAGGACCGGGCGCGGGACCCGTCCCTCCCCTCATGACCTCCCCGGCACCGAGAACGAACTTCTCTGCCTGGTCCGGCGCGCGTACAGTGGCGCGTAGGCGCCGGCTCACAGGGCTGACCGTACGTCTCCGGTCCTCCAGGGGGCATCTGGGGTTCGACTATGATCGGCGTCTCGCCGACCTCACCCACCTCACCATCAACAGCAGGGGTAGCGCCAGGATGAGCATGAGGCATCCCCCCGCCGGCGGGGTACTGCGGGCCTGTTCACTCAGCTCCGCCATCATGCGCTGCTGTGCCGGGCAGCCCGGAGTCACGACGTCTTCATGGCTGAAGACGCGGCAGGGCAGCCCTGTCATGAACTCGGGGTCGTACGGCCGTTGACACATGGAGCAGATGGGATCGCTCATCGCCCCTCCCGATGTCGCGAGGGCCGGCCTGCGCAGTGCGCCGACGCTACGGCGAGCCGGCTGCAGTGCTGATCGCTTCCGATTCCCATCCTCGGGATGTTACGTTCCGCAACGCGTCCCGGCAGCCCCTTTCCGGAACACCTGTTGTGGAACGAATCCCGTAACAGATGGCCAACGTCGGCGGACCGAGCTTGGTGCAATTGCACCGCTGGCGGCTCCGACTTCATGTCCCTGCACGAAGCACTCCCGGGTCACGTGATGGAGGGTTGCTGGAACACTGACGTGAAAGCTCCGGAGGTCTGTGAATGGGACTCGCCGAAGACACTCGCCCCCTGGCCCCTGCGCAGATACGCAGGACGGCGACCGTCACCGTAGGGCTGCTCATGGGTGTCTGGGTGATCGACTACGTCGATCGGGTGATGATGGCCGTCGCATTGCCGTTCATCGGCGAGGACTTCGCACTCACCAAGACCGAGCAAGGCTGGCTGATCACCGCCTTTTCCCTGGTCTATCTGCTGTGCCAGATACCGGGCGGCATCCTCGCCGACCGGTTCGGCGCCCGACGCCAGCTCATGGTCTCCCTGCTGCTCTGGTCGGTCTTCACCGCCCTCACCGGCATCGCCTGGGGCCTGGCATCTCTCCTGGTCATACGTGCCCTCTTCGGCGTCGGCCAGGGCCTGTTCCCCGGCGCGTCCTTCAAGGCCATCGCCGAACGCACCACCCCCGCCGTCCGCGCCACCGCCGCCGGTGCCATGCTCGCCTCCAACCAGCTCGGCGCCGGCGTCGCCCCGCTCATCGTCGCGCCGCTCATCCTCGTCCTCGGCTGGCGCCACACCTTCTGGGTCACCGCCGCCGCCGGCGTCGCCATCGGGGTTCTGCTCTGGAAGCTGCTGCCCAAGGCGCTGCCCGCCCACCTCAACGGCTCCGACATCGTTCAGGACAAGGGGTTCGGCCTCGGCGCCGTGATGCGCTCGGCGTCGGTCTGGAAGTTCGCCGCCCTCTTCTGCGCCACCAACATGCTCGGCTACGGCTTGATCACATGGGTGCCGAGTTACCTGCTGGAGGAGCGCGGAATCTCCCTCATCAACACCGGCGTCATGTCCGCCATCCCCGGCCTGGTCATGTGCGCGACCGTCTTCCTCGGCGGCTGGCTGTTCGACCGCTTCTTCCATGACAGAGCCCGGCTCTACGTCATCCCCCTGCTGCTGGTCACCGCCGTGCTCCTGGTGCTCATGCTGATGGCCGACTCCGCTGTCGGGTTCACCATCTACCAGACCCTCGCCATGGGGGTGGCGGGCCTTTCCTCGATGGGCATCCTCGGCATGCCCGTGCGCGCCCTGCCGCCCGCCGTCATCGGATCCGGCATGGGCATCGTCAACGTCGGCGGTCAGATCGCCGGCGTCCTCGCCCCCGTCCTCATGGGCTTCCTGGTCGACAGGTTCTCCTACACCGCCGCTTTCGGCCTGCTCATCGCCACCACTGTCCTCGGCGCGCTGATCGCGTTGATCGTGCCCCAGCGCCCTGAGCAGTTCAGCCTCGCAACGAAGGAGCTCGCGTGACGACATACGATCTGGTCCTGGCCCGCGGAAGGGTCATCGACCCCGAGACCGGTCTGGATGCCGTGCGCGACGTCGGCGTCAACGGCGGGGTCATCCAGGCCGTCTCCGACCAGCCGCTCGACGGCGTCACCCGTGTCGACGCGACCGGCCTGGTCGTCAGCCCAGGCTTCATCGACCTGCACAGCCACAGCACGGACGTCGCCGGCCACCGCCTGCAGGCACTCGACGGCGTCACCACCGTCCTGGAACTCGAAGCCGGCGCCTACCCGGTCGCCGCCGCCTACCGCAGAGCCGAGACCGAGGGCAGGCCGCTCAACTACGGCTTCGCCACCTCCTGGGCCGTGGCCCGCATGGCCGTCCTCCTCGGCCTCGACACCGACGGCGACCTGACGACCGACTTCCTCGCCAACATCGGTCGCGAGGAATGGCAGCGTGCCGCCCCGCGGCAGACCGTCGACCGCATCGCCGGCATGTTGGAGCGCGACCTCGGCGACGGCGCGCTCGGCATCGGAATCCTCGTCGGCTACGCGCCTCGCATCGACCCCTCCGAGTACCTCGCCATGGCCGCCCTCGCCGCCCGCGCCGGGCTGCCCACGTACACCCACGCCCGCGAGCTTGTCGAGATGGACCCCACCACTCCCGTCGACGGCGCTGAAGAGATCGTCCGCGCCGCCGCCGAGACCGGCGCGCACATGCACTACTGCCACGTCAACAGCACCTCCATCCGCCATGTCGACCGCGTGCTCGGACTGGTGGAGAAGGTCCGCGCCGAAGGCTCGCGCGTCACCACCGAGGCCTACCCCTACGGCGCGGGCATGACCGGCATCGGCGCGGCCTTCCTCGCCCCGGAACTCCTCCACCGGCGCGGACTGACCCCGCACTCCATCGGCCTGCTCGGCGCCGAGGGCCGTATCCCCGACGCCGACGCCCTGCGCCGGGTCCGCGAGAGCGCACCCGGCTCGGCCGCCTTCGTCCACCTGCTCGACGAGGACGACCCCGCCCAGTTCGACCACATCCGGCGGGCCCTCACCTTCACCGACGCCGCCGTCGCCACCGACGCCGTACCCCTCCTGTGGCGCTCCGGAGCGCCTGACCCGCTCTCCTGGCCGCTCCGTCCCGACGCCGTCACCCACCCCCGTACCGCCGGCACCTACGGCCGGACGCTACGCAGGCTCGTCCGTGAGGACGGCGTCCTGTCGCTGCCTGAGGCTGTGCGCCGGTGCACACTCGTCCCCGCCGACGTCGTGGGCTCAGGCGTCCCGGCGATGCGGCGCAAAGGTCGCGTTCAGCCGGGCTGCGACGCCGACCTGACCGTTTTCGACCCCGAGACCGTCAGCGACCAGGCCGACTACACCGAGACGGTCCGGCATTCCTCCGGTTTCGTGCACGTCCTCGTCGGCGGCCAGTTCGTGGTCCGCGACGAGCAGCTGCTGCCGACCGCCCTGCCCGGGCGCGCCGTCAGAGCCTGATGCCTGCCCAGGGCCGCCTGGTCGACAAGGCCGACCGCCATCATGGCCTTGACGTGCTGCCACGTGATCCGCTGTTCGTGCGAGAATCAGGTCGTGGAGCGGCCTGGATGTGTTGCTGTCATCGGGGTGGGCGTTCTCGGAGCCTGCGTGGGCTGGAATGTGGCACGGCACGGCGTCAAGGTGGTCTTCGTCGACGCGGGCCGGCCGGGTGAAGGGGTCACCGACTGGTCGTTCTCGTGGGTCAACGCCAGCGCCAAGACCGCGAGCAGGTCCTACTTCGACCTGAACGTCGCGAGCATGGCGGCGTACCGCGAGCTTGCCGGGATCATCGGGCCGGACCCATGGTGGCACCCCGGCGGCCACCTGCGCTGGGCGGACGACCCCGCGACGGAGGCGAGCCTCCTGGAAACGGCCGGGCTGCTGGCCGGCTGGGGCTACCGGGCCGAGGTACGCACGGGAGCCGAGGCACGCCGCCTCGAACCCGCGCTCACGCTGTCCGACGAGGTTCCGGTCGTGTTCTTTCCCGACGAAGCCTGGGTGCACGGACGCCATCTCGTCGGCCGCCTGGTCGGCCAGGCCGTCGCGGCCGGCGCCGAGCACCGGTTCGGCACCACGGTCCATGACGTCGGCACCGGCTCCGACGGGCGCGTACAGGCCGTCGTCCTGTCCGACGGCAGCCGTCTCGACGTCGACGTCGTCGTGAACGCCGCGGGACCCGGCGCCGCCCACGTCGCCGGGCTCGTCGCGCGGCACCTGCCGATGCGCCGGGAGCCCGGCCTCGTCACCCGGATCGAGTGTGCCCAGGTGCCGATCCGCCGGACCATGCACGCGCCGCGCGTCGCGATCCGTCCTGACGGAGACGCTTCGGTGGTCCTCCACAGCCGCGAGGTCGACGCGCTCATCGACACCGGCGAGGATCCGGCGGCGCTCGAACGGCTGCTGCACGAGTCGGCGCGGCACGTCGTTCGCGGGTTCGAGGACTCCCGCATCGCCGGGACACGGGTGGTCGACCGGCCCATCCCGGGCGACGGACACCCCTCGGTGGGAGCGGTGCCGTCCATTCCGGGCTACTACGAGGCCGTCTCCCACAGCGGCATCACGCTCGGGCCGGTGATCGGCCGGCTGCTCGCGTCGGAGATCGTCACCGGAAGGAGGGACGAGCGGCTCGCCGACTTCCGCCCGGAACGGTTCTCCCATGACACCCCGGCGAGCTGACGGCACGCGTCCCTGGTGCTGCGCCCCCTGGCGGACTGCGCGAGGAGCCGCCGGTCAGCGGGCGGCGACCGTGGCCGACAGGGCCAGGGTGGCGGCGCCGCGGGCGTGACCGCTGTCGTCCCAGGGGCGGACCATGATCTCCACTCCCGACAGCACGCCGCTCTCCACCGCCGGCCGGAACCCGGGCTCCAGATACGGCCACAGCACGTGGCTCTCGCCGATCACCGCCAGCGCCCGTACGGCCAGGACGTTCACCACGCCCGCGGCCGCCCTCCCGAGCGCCGCCCCCGCCTCGGCCATCAGGTCGCGCACGCCCGGCACGTCCTCGGCGGCCAGCCGGGGCAGCTCGGCCACCGGCACCGGCGCCGGCGTCAGCCCGCGCTCGTACGCGCGGGCGGCCAGGGCGTAGTCGGCCGCGTAGGACTCCAGGCAGCCGCGCCGCCCGCACACGCAGGGCGGCCCCTGCGGGTCGATCGGCACGTGCCCGAACTCGCCCGCGACGCCGTCGGGCCCGCGATGGATGCGCCGCCCGAGCACGATGCCCATGCCGATGCCGCCGCCGACGGCCAGCACCAGGAAGTCGTCGTGGTCGCACCCGGCGCCGAAGAGCAGCTCGGCGCTGGTGCTGGCGCGGGTGTCGTTGTCGATGAGGACGGGAACCGGCAGGCGTTCGGCCAGCAGGGGCCGCAGCGGCAGGTCCGACCAGCCCAGGTGCGGCGAGATGCGCACGATCCCCCTGGCCTGGTCGATCACGCCGGGGACGGCCAGGCCGATGCCGCGCACCCGGCCGCCGGCGGCGGGGTCGGCCAGCTCGCGGGCGCACACGGCGGCGAGCTGCCCGACGGGGTCGGCACGGGGGTCGAAGGGCACCGTGAAGCGGCGCGCCTCGCTGCCGTTGAGCCGCATGAGCACGCCGACCACGTGCGTGTGGTGCACCCGCAGGCCGAGCGTGTAGGCGGCGTCCGGCACCAGCTCAAGGGGCACTTTCGGGCGACCACGCCCGGCCGCCTGCGGCGCCAGCTCGCGTACGTAGCCGAGCTCGATGAGGCGCCGGCTGTGCTCGGTCACGGTCGCCGCGCCGAGCCCCAGCCTGAGGGCGAGCTGGGTGCGGTTGAGCGGCCCGGACCCGAGCGTCGTCAGGATCTCCGTCCTGGCCAGGTCCTCGCGCATCCGCGGTCCTCCCTCTTGACGTGTGTTCCGGAACAAGCCTAGGGTTCCGCATCAATAATAAATTCGACCCCGAAAAATATACCTTGACGGAGGTCCCCCCATGAAGGCACTCCTGGCCGCGGGGCTCGTACTCCTCGCCGGCGTCACCGCGTGCGGCGGCGGCGGGGCGGGCACGGCGGGCGGCGCCAAACAGGACGACGGTACGGTCACCCTCGACTGGGAGATGTGGGCGGGCAGCGAGGAGGAGAAGGCCCAGCTCGACCACCTGGCCAAGATGGTCACCCAGCAGGACCCGAAGATCAGGATCAACCTGCGGACCGCGCCCTTCAACGCCTACTTCACCAAGCTGCAGACCGAGTTCGCCGCGGGCGAGCAGCCGTGCCTGGTCTCCATGCAGAGCCTGCGCCTGGGCGCCTACGCCGATCTCCTCGAACCCCTCACCGCTCCCGAAGGCTTCGCCCCCGCGGCGCTGGACGCGCTGAAGATGAACGGCCGGCAACTGGCCCTCCCCTACGACCTGGGCCCGATGCTCCTCTACTACAACAAGGACGCCTTCGCCAAGGCCGGCCTGGCCGAGCCCAAGCCCGGCTGGACCACCGCCGACTTCGAGCAGGCCGCCAGGAAGCTGACCACCGGCGGCAAGTACGGGTTCGGCATGTCCTTCTCCGACCTGCACCTGCTGTCGATGCTGCTGTCCTACAACGGCGCCAAGCCGGTCACCGACGACGTGAAGCTGCAGCTCGACAGCGAGCCCATGGTCGCGGCCACCACCTGGTACGCGGGCCTGGCCGGGAACAAGGCGGCCAGCGTGCCGGCCGGGTCGGCGGAGCTGGGCTGGGGCGAGACGCAGTTCGTCAACGGCAACGCCATGATGGCGGTCGACGGCTCCTGGAACATCGGATCCACGATCAAGAGCGCCAAGTTCCGGGTGGGCATCGCGCAGCTTCCCGCCGGGTCCGGGGGCGCGAAGACGTACGTGGCCAACTCCGGGTTCGGGGTGGCCAAGGGCTGCCCGTACAAGGAGCAGGCGGTCAAGGCGGTCTCCGTGCTCAGCGGCAAGCAGGCGCAGGCGTACCTGGCGGGCGAGGGGCGCGGCTTCCCCGCGATGACCTCCGAGCAGTCGGCGTACGAGAACTTCCTGGTCGGCAAGAACCAGGACAAGGCCGACGACGTGCGGGCGGCGGTGTCGGCGCTCAAGGAGGCGGTGGCCGGCGGCGTGCCGCTGTTCACCACCAAGAACTGGGACGACGTCACCAAGCTCATGGCCCAGCACCTGCTCCAGGTCTACACCGGCGCGAGCGGCGCCAAGGAGGCGCTCGCCACCATCCAGCAGCAGGGGGCGCGCGGGCAGTGAGGTCACGAGAGCAGTGGAGCGCGCTGGGGTTCGCCACGCCCAGCGTGCTCGGCCTCGGGTTGTTCACCCTGTTCCCGGTCGGCATGGCCGTGGTGATGAGCTTCTTCGACTGGCCGATGCTGGGCGGGAGCAGCTTCATCGGCCTGGAGAACTTCCGCTACCTGTTCGGCGAGGACCCGGCCTTCCTGTCCGCGCTGCGCAACACGTTCGTCTTCACCGGCCTGTACGTGCCGCTCAACATCGTCCTGGCGCTGGCGCTGGCGTTCTGGATCAGCAGGTCGCGGTGGCAGAACCTGTGGCGGGTGCTGTTCTTCATCCCGGCGATCACACCGATGGTGGCCAACGCGGTCATCTGGAAGCTGCTGTTCCAGATGGTCGGCACCGAGCCGAACCTGCTGGCCGACGGGCGCACCGCGCTGGTGTCGGTGGTGGCCATGAGCGTCTGGCAGGGGTTCGGGTACAACCTGATCGTCTTCTCCGCGGCGATCAACGAGATGTCGCCGTCGGTCCTGGAGGCGGCCTCGCTCGACGGGGCCACGGGGCTGCGCAAGCTGGTCAGCGTGCAGCTCCCGCTGATCTCGCCGGCGCTGTTCTTCGCCACGACGATGACGGTGATCAACTCGTTGCAGGTGTTCACGCAGCCGTACATCCTCACGGCCGGCGGGCCGGGCAACGCCACGGAGACGCTCGTCATGACCGTCTACCAGGCCGGGTTCCAGTCGCGCGAGCTCGGGCTGGCGGCGGCGGGCGCGTGGGTGCTGTTCGCGATCATCCTGCTCGTGACCGCCGCGCAGTTCCTCGGGCAGAGGCGGTGGGTGCACTATGAGAGTTAGATCCGTCGTCTCCCACGTGCTGCTGGCGGCGGTGACGCTGGCCTTCCTCTATCCGCTGGTCTTCGCGGTGGCCACCGCGCTGAAGCCGGCGGGCGAGACGTTCAGCGATCCCGGGTCGCTGGTCGGCTCGCGGATCCGGTGGCAGAACTTCGGCGACGTGTTCACGTACGTGCCGTTCCAGCGCTACATCCTCAACGGCGTGCTGGTGGCGGGCGTGGGGACGCTGGTCGTGCTGGCCGCCTCCGCCCTGTCCGCCTACGCCTTCGCCTCGCTGCGCTGGCGCGGCCGGGACGGCGTCTTCCTGCTGTTCCTGGCCACGCTGATGGTGCCGCAGGAGGTGCTGGTCGTGCCCATGTTCATCCTCATGCAGAAGTTCGGCTGGGTGGACAGCTACCAGTCGCTGATCTTCCCGTGGGCCTTCACCGCGTTCGGGACGTTCCTGCTGCGGCAGTTCTTCCGCTCGGTGCCGCGCGAGATGCAGGAGGCGGCGCGCATCGACAGCGCGAGCGAGGTGCGGATCTTCCTGTCCATCATGCTGCCGCTGGCCAGGCCCGCGCTCGGGGTGCTGGCCGTGTTCACCTTCATCAACTACTGGAACAGCTTCCTGTGGCCGCTCATCATGGTCAACGACGTGACCGAGCGCGGCACCGTGCCGCTCGGCCTGCAGTTGTTCTTCGGCCAGAACGGCAACCAGTGGCATCTGGTGATGGCCGCCTCCATCGTGTCCATCCTGCCGACGCTGTTGCTCCTCCTCGCCCTTCAGAAGCATCTGGTCAAGGGCATCGCCACCGCCGGTCTCGCCGGCCGCTGAAAGGACCATAGTGCTGTTTTTCGACCGCCGTGTAGGCCCCGACCTGGGCGCCGACTACCCGGCGAGGGACGTGCCCGACTGGTACAGGGACGCCAAGTTCGGCGTCTTCGTCCACTGGGGCCTGTACTCGGTGCCCGCGTGGGCGACCGCCCGGCTGCCCGGCGAGCACGTGCCCGTGGAGCTGGAGTTCAGCCACCACCAGTACGCCGAATGGCACGCCAACACCGTCCGCATCCCCGGCTCGCCCGCCCGCGCCTTCCACGAGCGGGAGTACGGGGTCGGCACCCCGTACGAGGACCTGGCCGACTCCTGGCGGGCGGAGGCGTTCGACCCGGCGGCCTGGATGCGGCTGATCGCGGGATCCGGCGCGCGCTACGTCGTGCCCACGGCCAAGCACCACGACGGATTCTGCCTGTGGGACACCGCCACCACGGCCTTCAGCAGCGCGCGCCGCGGCCCCCGCCGCGACCTGATCGCCGAGCTGGACCGCGCCGCCCGGGCGGCGGGCCTGCGGTTCGGCCTGTACTACTCCGGCGCGCTGGACTGGCACGTGTCCGACTTCCCGCCGATCCAGTCGATGACGGACCTGTTCACGCTGCGCCGCAACGACGAGGCGTTCGCGCGCTACTGCTTCGAGCAGGCCATGGAGCTGATCGACCGGCACTCCCCCGACGTGCTGTGGAACGACATCGACTGGCCCGACTCGGGCAAGGCGGCCGGGCCGCACAGCCTGCAGGCGCTGTTCGAGCACTACTACGAGCGGGTGCCCGAGGGCATCGTGAACGATCGCTGGGGCGTGCCGCACCTGGGCTCGCGCACCCGCGAGTACGTCTCCGAGCAGCAGACCTCCCCGTGGGTGTGGGAGGCCACGCGCGGGCTCGGCCAGTCGTTCGGCTTCAACCGGGCCGAGGACGAGCGCCATCTCGTCCGGCCGGACGAGCTCGTCCACCTGCTGGTCGACACCGTCGCCAAGAACGGCAACCTGCTGCTCAACATCGGGCCGCGGGCCGACGGCTCGCTGCCGGAGTCCCAGGTCGAACGGCTGCGCCACCTGGGCGCCTGGCTGGCGGCCCACGGCGAGGCGATCTACGGCACCCGGCCGTGGGTCCGGCACGCCGAGCCCGTCGGCGACCCGGTCCGCTACACCGCCGCCCCCGACGGCGCCCTCCACGTGATCGCCCTGGACCCGGCCGCGGGACGGCTGACGCTCGCCGGCGACCTGGTCGAACGGGCGCGGGCCGGAGCCACCTGGGGTGACGGCCCGGCCGCGGTGGACCGTTCCGGCGGGGTCGTCGTCCCCGAGGCGTTGCGCGGGCTGCCGGCCGCCGTCCTCAGGCTGGCGCCCGGCGTCTGAACGGGGACCCGATGGGCCGCGACCGCGCCATCGGCGCGGAAGGCTGACGGGACTGGAGGTAGGGGGGCCGGCGCTCGCCGGGCGGGCCGGTCCACCGCCCCCGTCGCGTAACCGCCGCCTCCCGGCCCTGACGAGATGAGAGCCCTCATGACTCCCCCGCCCCCAGGCATGGGCGCGGGTGACCGCGCCGCCGCAGTTCCCGGTGCTGCCCGCCGACCTGGTCGACGTCATCCAGCCTGCGGCCGGGACGCCGCCCTCGTAGCTGTCTGTGGGCCGGCGGCTGGCGGGTGAAGGGCGCGGGCTCCTGCGGCAACGGCCGGAAGCACTACCTGAAGATCAAAGCCAAGAAGGGCGCGAACTACACGGTCATCTTCGATCTCAAGGGACGCAAGCGCACCATCGAGTACTGGATGCAGAACGAGCTCTGAGGCCGCCGGGCTTGTGGTCGGCCAAGGGGCGCTGGCAGGCTCGCCATCATGACGAGACACAGCGACACGCGCGGTTGGGCCGCGAGCGTGGGCGGCGGCGTCCGTTCCACGGGCGGCATGCGGCACGTGGGCGGCCGGTAGCCCGTACGGCATAAGGAGCATGGCATGCGTGCCGCGATCTGGCCGGGCGTGGGGCTCGCCCTCGCCGCGACGGTGACGCACTACGTGATCGACGCAGCCAGGGACGACCCGCCCGGTATCGGCGTGACACTCCTGGTCGTGAGCGCGCTGGTGGCGGGCGGCTGGCTGGCCGGTCACCCGGCGACCAGAAGTGTCGGCTCGGTCTTCCTGGTCAGCGGGGTGCTGGGCACGGTCAAGCCGGTCTTGGAGCTGTGGAAAGAGCTCGGGCTGCCGATGGTCGAGATCGGCGACGGTGTCGGATTCGACTACTGGCTGACGTACTGGCTGTGGGTGCCGCAGACGTGGCTGATACTCCTGATCGCCGTGGCCCTGTACCCGGACGGCGTGGTGCGCCGGCGAAGCGTCGTGTGGGTGTCGGCGCTGGCGACCGGAGTGACCTCCACGGTGCTGGCGGGAGACAACTGGCCGCGCAGTGACGGCGGCGCGGGCGGCAATCCGATGAGCCTGCCGTGGGAGGCCGCTGCGTGGATGCAGCCCGCGGCCGTCGTCCTTTCGGCCACAGCCGTTCTGCTCGTGCTGGCCTCACTCGGCGCCCGTTGGCGCACCGCCGACAGGGCGACTCGCCGGCTACTGCTGATCCCGCCCCTCGTGTACGTCGCGGCACTGGGCCAACTCGTGCTCATGACCGTCATGCCGATGAAGGCCGCCGACCCCGCGTGGATCCCGATCGCCCTGATCTGCGCCTCGGCCGCCGGGCTGACCATGACCCGACGGATCCGTCTCCCGGCAGACTCGGCAGCTTCGGCCAGGTAAGGGATCTTGAGTAAGGCGAACCAGCGGCGTGACGCGCGGGGCGGTCGAGGACGTCCTCGACCGGCGGGAGCCGACGAAGGCGCTCTTCCCTGAAGACGGACTTTGGAGGTCGGACGCCCCGTCATCGACGACCGCGGCGCCGCGGTCCTCTCCCCAGCGGCGCGGGGGTGGCTAGCGGCTCCGGTCGGCCTCGGTGTGCGGAAAGGGTCTTGCGTCGTTCAGCGGGCAGCCTGGGTGCCTGTCGTCGCCGTTGCGGGGAGTGCTGGGGGCAGGGACCTTTGGAGGAGGACGCCGACCAGCAGGATGAGGCTTGCGTTGAGGAGCTGCAGCAGCTCGACACGTGGTGCGGCCGCTCCGAAGGCGGTTGTGAGCATGGCCGGGTACTGGCGGGCGGTGATGCCGTGCGGGTAGACGGCCAGGGTGAACTCGACGTGCTCGTCGCGGGTGTTGCCTTGCAGCAGCGGTACGGCCGCCTGCTTGCCTGCGGCGAAGACTTTGGCCGGCTCCTGCGGGACGAGGCTGGTGCCGTAGGCGAGCAGCGGGAACCGGGCGGTGTGCGGCAGCAGCTCCGCGGCGCTCTTACGGCGCAGGCAGGCCACGTCGGCGCAGTTCAGTTGCTCGGCCAGGGCCTGGCCGGCGCCTTGGATCGTCTCGATCGGATGCCAGGAGGAGAGTGCGGGCTGAGGGTGCAGGTGCTCATCGCGCCGGCCGAGGCTCCGGCGAGGGTGACCTTGCCGGGATCGCCGCCGAACGCGGCGATGTTGGCGCGCACCCAGCGCAGCGCCGCCACCTGGTCCTGCAGGCCGAAGTTGCCGGCCTCGCCGAGCTGGGCGAAGAAGCCGAACACGCCGAGCCGGTAGTTGACCGTCACGACCACGATGTCGCCGGTCTTGACCCGCCGGGCCGGGTCGTAGATCGAGCCGGCGCCGGTGATGAAACCGCCGCCGGGCACCCAGACCATGACCGGCCGCCCCTTGCCGGGCCGGACGGGTGTGGTCACCTCCAGGGTCAGGCAGTCTTCGCTCTGCGGGGTGCCCTTCGGCATGTCAGGCGCCTCCGGCTGCATGCACGCCGGTCCTGCCTTCGTCGCGTCACGGATGCCGGTCCAGGAACTCGCCGGCCGGGGTGGCTGCCAGCGCCGCTCTCCGGTGGGCGAGGCGGCGTACGGGATGCCACGAAAGCGGCGGACCCCATTCTGATTCGTGCCCTGGACCTTGCCCGACGCCGTCATGACGACCGGGTCGGAGATGTCGTCGGCATGGGCGGCGGTGCCGCCCGCCACGAGCGTCCATGCGGTTGCCAGCAGGGTGACGATCGCGGCCGGCGCCTGAGTGCGGCCGGTCATCGCCCGTGGCCGCTCTGCTTGGCCTTCTTGCTGCCCCAGCCGGCCAGCAAGGCTCCGGTGACGGTGGCCACCGCGTAACACGCCAGCCACACCGCGAATCCACCGGGCAGCCATGCGAGCAGCCCGGCGTTGTCGTGGTCGGCGAGCAGCCGGATGGCACCTTGTGCTCCCAGGACCAGCAGCAGCATGCCAATGATCAGCACGGTGACGTGCTTCATGTGCGCTTTGTCTCCCATCGCCCCGAAAGGCAGTGACGGCAGGCGTGAACACGCCCTCCACAGGTTGTGGTGCGATCGAACCATAACATCGGTCTTGGTACGATCGCACCACAAACGATTCGCGAGGAAGGACGGCATGCCCCGACAGGTGGACCACGACCAGCGCCGCCGCCAGATCGCAGAAGCCGTCTGGCGCCTGGCCACCCGCGGTGGCCTGGAAGACGTCACCCTGAGGCAGGTCGCCGCGGAGGCCGGGGTTTCCGCCCGGCTGCTGCAGTACTACTTCGGCACCCGCGATGAGCTGCTGCTCGGCGCGCTGGAGATCCTCAACGACGACGCCGAGCAGCGGGCCCGCGAACGCCTCGCAAAGCTCGGCGAAGCGCCCGGCATGCACGCGGTCGTGCGCGGAGTGCTGTTCGAGCTGCTCCCGCTGGATGAGGAACGACGCAGCCGGCACCTGGTGTACGCCGCCTACTTCGTCCGCTTCCTGACCGACCCCGCCCTGGCCAAGGTCGCCCAAGACGCACCGCGTGCGCTGGAGAACCTGGTCACCGGCCTGCTCGTGCAAGGGCAGGAGTCCGGCCAGGTGCCCTTGCACATCGACGCCGCGGCCGAGGCCGCATTCCTGGTGGCAGGCGCCGAGGGGATGCAGTCGAGCGTTCTGCTGAGGCAGCGGTCCGCCGAGGACGCCGTAGCCATGATCGACCACCAGCTTGCCCGCGTCTTCACCACCACCACGTCGAGGATGTGACGGTAGAGGGGGCCCGGGACCGGCGCCGGCGGCCGATCGCCTCCGCTTGGTGCACCGCCACGTCCCGCCTGTCATCCGAGGCCGTCAGGACGCCCCGCTCAAAGGTGTGCGCCCGCCAACGCCCAGCACGTCCGTGCACTGTCCGGAATCACTCTGCACTTTCGGTGCTCGGAGAAGTACAGAGGTAGAAGACCTCAGGATCACCTTCATCGAGGCCGTGCACCATCCCTACCGGCTGCCAGCCAACCCGCTGGAGCAGTCGCTGCATGGGATGGTTGGACAGGTTCGTTGAGGTGAACAGCTTCGCGGTACGGCATGAGGCTGCTGCAGCGCGCAGCAGCCTCTCGCCAACGCCATGACCCCGGGCCGGCTCAGCCACCATGAGCATCGTCACGAACCCCTGCTCGAAGAAGGTGTACTCGACGACGCAGTAGCCGACCAGCCCGGCCGGAGTGCCGGCTACAAGAACGGACCCGTCGCGACACCAACGTTCGATGCTGCCGCGCCGCTCGCCACCATCGGATCTCGCGACGGAATCCAGGATCACGAGGGCCTCGGCATCGACCGCTCCGCCGGCTCGAACAGACAGTGCACCGAAGTTGTCGGTGTTCATGGGCGCGATCCTCCTCTCCTGACAAGATCCCTCATGGTGCACGGATACCCCAGACCTGGCCAGCAGCCTTCGGATGTACTTCGTCGCAGCTGCGTTTCGACAGGCCAGGTCGCGCAGGCTTTGGGGAGAGGTGCCGACCGTCCCGCAGACGACCGTTTCCGGAACGCCCTCAGGCGCAGGTCAGGGGGTAGCACCCCAAGGCCCCGGTTCGAGGGTGGTGCCAGCACCACCCTCAAGTGGGAAAGCAGCACCATCGTTCGCCGGGGCCGCGAGTTCCTACCTTTGAGGCATGAAGAAGATCCTCGGAGCCACCGCCCTGCTGGCTGCCGGCGCTATCGCCGGGGGCGCGACACTGATCCACGGCAACAGCCGCGAGCCGGTTGTGCCCGCTTCGGAGACCACCCGCGGCACGTACCGACTGACCGGAGACGAGCTGGAGGTCGACTCCAGCGGCCCGGTGACGATCACCGTGGTCACCGGGCCGGCGGGCGAGGTCGTGGTCGACCGCAGGCTGCGCTGGACCGGCCCCAAGCGCCACATCGAGTCGTGGAGCGAGCACCGCATGACCATCGACTACGAATGCGGGGGCGGCGACTGCGGCGTCGACTACCGGCTGAGCGTGCCTGGCGGTACCCGGGTCAGGTTCGGCGGCGCGAAGGTCAGCTGCCCGCCCGAGATCGCATGCGAGGAGGCCTAGACCCAACGCCGTTCAGTTAAGGGTGAGGGCGGTTCGTCAAGACCGGTGAACAAAACAGCGGAGCCGCTGTAGAAGAGGTCTGTCACTCCAAGACATCCTCACCACAGGAGCTCCGCTGTTGGAACAGATTGCCATACAACGAAGGGCCGGGGTAGCCGCTGGGGTGTTCGCGCCAGGACACCTGGGCGAACTGACCCGGATCATCCCGTTCGAGATGGTCGATGAAGTGCTGGCAGACACG